>DATBUF010000237.1:0-2610 GCA_036516435.1 Pontibacter sp. | reverse complement strand
TGTTGCTATAGTTCTATAGTTGCTGATAACCCACCCCTACCCCTCCCGAGAGGGGAATTGCTGCCTCTGCTATAGTTGAAAGTTATAGTTCTATAGTTGCAGCCTCTTGCCGTGGCCAGCTATAGCTTGGGGCTCTGCCCCAGTTGAGTTACAAACTCGACCTCATAATAAGACACGGGTTGCACACCCGCGCCAGCAACTATAGAAAGATAGCTTCAGCTATAGTGCTATAGTTACAGCCTGGGAGCGGACAGGTCGCGACCTGTCCCTACGGAACTATAACCATGAGAAAAGTTCGAAGCTTAACAGAACAAACTATAGCAAAGCAGCTACTATCGAGATGTATAGCAGTCTTTGGGTTGAGCGCCTTTGACTTGTTGCGGTGCCGTAGGCAATCCGACGCAGGAGGATAGCAAGAAGGCAGCAGCGCGATGCCCAAAGACGGGGCCTCCCGGCCCAGGAGGGAGCCCAGCTAACTATAAAACAAAGGGCAAGTAAGGCTCCCAGGAATACAAGAAGCTATGAAACAACAGGCTTGGTTCCAGCCAGCGAGCAAGAGGTCAACTATAGAACTACAACATAGTAGCAATCCCTAATACAGTTATAAGCGAAAGCCTCCTCACTCCACAGATATCCTACATCACCAATGGTAAACCCTGTGACTTACACACTTATTTTCAGAAATAGCCTTACCTTTGCAGTATGGTTAAATTAACCATCCAGAAGTATATTTTAAATCCTTAACTATAAACCACATGGCAACCGGATTTTTTAAAGTACCAACACCCATAAACGAACCTGTAAAGTCATATGCGCCGGGCTCGCCGGAGCGTGAAGAACTGCAGCGTACCTATAAAGAACTGAAGTCGAAAGAGATCGATGTGCCGATGTACATTGGTGGCGACAAGGTATATACTGACAAAAAGAAGCCGATGCTTCAGCCGCACGACCACCAGCACATCCTGGGCTATTTCAGCGAAGGCGATGCCACGCACGTGGAACAGGCTATCAATGCAGCGCTTGCTGCACGCGAAATGTGGGCTACAATGGCGTGGGAGCACCGTGCCTCTATTTTCCTGAAAGCCGCTGAACTGTTAGCCGGTCCCTGGAGAGCACGCCTGAACGCTGCGACCATGCTGGGCCAGTCTAAGAGCGCGTACCAAGCAGAAATTGACTCGGCTTGCGAGCTGATCGACTTCCTGCGCTTTAACGTGCAGTACATGACGGAAATCTACCAGATGCAGCCGGAGTCTTCTCCAGGCGTTTGGAACCGTATGGAGCACCGCCCGCTGGAGGGCTTCGTATTTGCGTTGACTCCATTCAACTTTACAGCCATTGCCGGTAACCTGCCTGCTTCTGTAGCTATGATGGGCAACGTAGTAGTTTGGAAGCCAGCCAATACGCAGATCTATGCAGCTCAGATGATCATGGAACTGTTCCGTGAGGCTGGCCTGCCGGATGGCGTGATCAACCTGGTATATGTAGACGGCCCGACTGCTGGTGACGTGATCTTCAACCACTCTGATTTTGCCGGTATCCACTTTACAGGCAGCACAGGCGTGTTCCAGAACATCTGGAAAACCATCGGTACCAACATCCACAAGTACAAAACCTACCCGCGTATAGTTGGCGAAACAGGTGGTAAAGACTTTATACTGGCGCACCCTTCTGCCGACGCAAAGGCACTGGCTACGGCTATCTCACGCGGCGCATTCGAGTACCAGGGACAGAAGTGTTCTGCAGCTTCGCGCGCTTACGTGCCAAGCAACCTGTGGGAAGAGGTAAAAGGATACGTAATAGAAGACCTGAAGTCGTTTAAAATGGGCGCTCCGGAAGATTTCGGCAATTTCATCAACGCCGTAATCGACGAGAAATCTTTCGACAAGATTGCCAAGTACATCGACAATGCGAAGAACAGCAACGAGGTTGAGATTATTGCAGGTGGTGGCTACGACAAATCGAAAGGATATTTTGTAGAGCCAACTGTGTTGCTGTCGCACAACCCGACTTACATCACCATGTGCGAGGAGATCTTCGGGCCGGTTATCTCGATCTATGTGTACGACGAGAATAACTTTGAAGAGACGCTGGAACTGGTGAACTCAACATCGCCATACGCGCTTACGGGTGCTATCTTCAGCCAGGACCGTTATGCCATAGAGCATGCTACCAAAAAGCTGAGCGATGCGGCCGGTAACTTTTACATCAACGATAAGCCGACCGGAGCTGTAGTGGGTCAGCAGCCATTTGGTGGCGCGCGTGCATCCGGTACCAACGACAAGGCCGGTTCTATGCTGAACCTGCTGCGCTGGGTATCGGCCCGTTCTATCAAAGAAACGTTTGTGCCGCCGGTAGACTACCGTTACCCGTTCTTAGGCGAAAACAAGTAAGGTAAAACTGCCTTTGCTATAGTAGAAGCCATGCTCTGAAAAGGGCATGGCTTCTTTATTTCAGGCTTTGCCGGAACAATGCAACTTTTACTTTTAAACAGCTAACCACACCTGGCTTTATATGGCATCTGGGGGTTAATTATACTTTTGATTATTGGTATTTATACCTAATTTTGCTACCAAATTTCAAGAAAGGATTACTTAGATATGGAAACTACTG
>DATBUF010000236.1:0-10409 GCA_036516435.1 Pontibacter sp. | reverse complement strand
CTCGGTGTAGGTAGAGATGTGCATGTTGTGCAGCCATAGTTCTCCCCGCTGAAACACACAATATCCGTCCTGCATGTTCACCTTGCCTTCGCGTATCGATTTGATCTCCGTACCTTTCAGCATGACGCCGGCGGTATACTTATCCAGGAACTGGTACTCGAAGGAGGCCCTGCGGTTAACAATGTTGACGTGCTTTTGTATCCTGTCCTTTTCTTTGGCCATTTATACTTGCTTTGGTGCCAAAACTTTGGCTAATTTTTCTTTTTTCAAAATTTTCTGCCCGGTTTCTCCGTCTGCTATTATCCTATCGCCAACGCGGGCCTCGTAGCTGCAGATCACTTCATGGCCGTTTACGGCTTTAAGTTTCGCAACTATAGTTATAGCTTCACTTTCAAAGGCAGGACTTTTATGATTGATAGTCAGGAATGTACCTACCCCTTCTTCATCCTTTTCTTTCATCTCCAACACAAACAACCTGCCTGCCCATTCAGCAGCCTGCGCCAGCGAAAACGTAGAGCAAACCGCATGCACCAGGCCATCCTCGAAACGCGCAAAGTCCGCAGCAGTTACAAGCTTGTGGTATACCCGGGTGTCACCTACCTGGGGTTTCGCTGATCGTTGTTCGTTATTCGTTATTCGCATTTTTGTTCGTTGCTCGTTGATAGTTAATCGTTGATCGCTTTTCCCAAATCGTAAGAAATATTATAATCTATAGTTTAGCTCATCTTTTCTTAAACTCGATTAACGAGCAACGAACAACGGATAACGACAAACTATATTTTCATCCTCGGGTCCGGGCTGGCGTACTGGTCGGCGAAGTCTCCTGCCAGGTATTGGTAGTGTGCGGCCATGGCAATCATAGCGGCATTGTCGGTGCAATACTGAAAAGCCGGGATATACACATTCCAACTATAGCGCTTGGCATACTCCTGCAAGGCAGCTCGTAAACCGGAGTTGGCTGACACGCCGCCGGCAATGGCTACTTCTTTTATGCCCAGCTCTTTTGTGGCTTGCACTACTTTCTTCAGTAAGGTCTTAATGAGCGTATGCTGCACACTGGCGCAAATATCGTTGATGTTCTCCTGTACAAAATCCGGGTTCTCCTTCGTTCTATCACGCAGAAAGTAGAGCACCGAAGTTTTGATGCCACTGAAAGAATAATCGTAGCCAGGCATGTTGCCCACCGGAAACTCAAAGGCCTTCGGGTTGCCTTGTGCGGCAGCTTTGTCCAGCATGGGGCCACCGGGGTAAGGCAGGCCCAGCATTTTGGCTGTTTTGTCAAAAGCTTCGCCTACGGCATCGTCGGTTGTCTGGCCGATCACTTCCATATCCAGCTGGCTCTTGACCAGCACAATCTGGGTATGGCCGCCGCTTACGGTCAGGCACAGAAACGGGAAGTCTGGTTTCGGGTCGTCTATGAAATGCGCTAAAATGTGCGCCTGCATGTGGTTTACGTCAATCAGGGGGATGTTTAACCCTAACGCAAACGACTTGGCGAAAGAGCAGCCAACCAGCAGGGCTCCTAAAAGGCCAGGGCCACGGGTAAAAGCCACTGCATTTAACTCATTTTTAGTTACATTTGCTGTGTTTAGCGCTTCAGTTACCACCGGTATAATGTTTTGCTGATGGGCCCTGGAGGCAAGTTCTGGTACCACGCCGCCATATTTTTCGTGAACGGCCTGAGTAGCAATTATATTCGACAAAACTTTACCGCCACGTATAACGGCTGCAGAAGTCTCGTCGCAGGAAGATTCAATAGCTAAAATTGTAGGTTCGGTCATCTTTTGGAAAAAGAACAGTCCATAAATTACGTCAAAGTTATAGGAAAAGCTATTCTTAAAATAGTTTTGGGGCTGTTTGCATTCCTTTTGTTGCTGTTTATAGTTGCTTTTTTTGCTATTCGTATACCGGCTGTGCAAACCAAACTAGCGCAACGGGCTGCCACCTGGCTCTCCGAAGCCACCCACCACGACGTAAGCATCGGCCGCGTAGACATCGAGTTTTTCAGTAATGTGATACTGGAGCGGGTGCAGGTACGCGACTATAAAAAGAACGAGCTATTTTATATCGGGCGCATCGAAGCTGATATTGCTACTTTCTCGCTGCTTAACCCCAACACGCTCAGTATCGCCTCGCTGGAACTACAGGAACCCCGTGCCAACCTGGTCTACTACGAGGGCTCCGATTCGTTGAATGCGGGTGCTTTCTTCAGCGCACTGGGCGATCTGTTTGTAAAAGATACCACCAAGCCTTCCAAACCTTTTAACTTCGATCTGCAGGCGCTCACTATAAAGAACGGGCGTTTTACATACGACGATTTCAACAAGCCCCCCACCGACCACGGCATGGACTATGCCCACCTGACCGTGGACAGCATCTATGGCCATTTCGATGAACTTGTACTGGCCGATACCCTGAAAGCGAATATTACCAATTTCAGGGCGATAGAGAAGCGCTCGAATACGAACCTGAAGCACCTGGATACCCGCATGACCTACGCGGCAACCTTCTGGGAGTGGGATGCCCTGAACCTGAAAGTGGAAGACAGCCATGTGCAGGATTATGTCCGCTTCGACTATAACCGCTTTGGTAACTTTGTAGACTTTAACGACAGCGTCACCCTTACCGCCAACCTGCACAACTCCTACGCGCACGCCCGCGACATCTCCAAGTTCACGACACTGCTCCGCGGCTATGAGAGCGAGGAAGCTTATGTGAACTCCATTCAATTTAAGGGCAAGGTCTCAAACTTTAAAGCGGACAGCGTAGACCTGAAGTATGGCCGCAACACGCATATAGTGGGCAGTGTAGCCGCCGATGGCCTGCCGAACATCCGGGAGACGTTTGCGAACCTGAAGCTGAAGCCATCCACTATAGCTGCCGACGACATTAAACAGTTTCTGCCACCGGAGGCCTACAAAGTGGCTGCGCGCCTGGGCACTGTAAAGCTCGATGGCCGTTTTCTGGGCTTTTACAACGACTTTGTGGCGAATGGCAATTTTGCAACTGCCCTGGGCAATGTAAAGTCCGACATCAACCTGAAAATAGACGACGACAAACGTACCTCCTCTTACAAAGGCTACCTGAGCACTAACAGCTTTAACCTGGGCAAGCTCATTAACCGCACCGACCTGCTAACCACCCTCTCGATGAGCGGAAACGTAGCCGGTTCAGGGTTTACGCTGGAGGATGCCCATGTAGATGTGGACGCCACCGTTAACCAGCTCTACTTTAAAGACTATAACTATAGGAACATTGTAGCCAAAGGAAACCTGAGTCGGCAGAAATTTGCAGGGCAGGTAAGCATAAACGACCCCAACCTGGTGTTCTCTGCCGATGGCGAAGTATACCTCAACGGTGGCGAGCAGGCCTTTAACCTGGTAGCTGAGTTGCAGAAAGTAAACCTGCAGGCACTCCGTTTTTCAAAAGAGCCTTTTACTATCAGCGCCCACGCCAACCTCGACTTTAAAGGCCTTCGCCTGGATGACTTTGTCGGAATTGCCAGTTTCAGCAGCGCCACTATAAACTATAAAGGCAAGGAACTGGCCCTGGATTCGCTGTACATCAACTCCGAAATGGTGGAAGGGCAACGCGCCCTTAACCTGGTATCGGACCTGGTAACGGTGCAGGCTGATGGCGACTTTAATTACTCTACCCTGATAGCAGACCTGACCCGCCTGGCAGAAGAGTACAAGCTCAATTTTGAAAGTAACGATGCTGCCACGCATGCTTACTATAGCCGCAAGGCCAAAGGGCCGGTAAATGAGTATAGCCTGAACTATAACCTGCAACTGAAGAATGCCGATCCGTTGCTGCAACTGGTGTTCCCTGATCTCTCCATCTCCCGGAACACCAACCTGGAGGGCTCCTTCAGGCATGGCAATACCGTTATTCTGGAACTGTTCGGGAAGATAGATACACTCTCCTACACCAACTATAACCTGTATCGCAACAACCTGGAGCTAACCTCATCCAAACTACAGAACAGCCCGGATGTGCTGGCCAGCGCTATTTTTACTTCCGAGCGACAGGAACTGCCCACCGCCGGACGCACACAGGACTTTTATTTAGAAGGCATCTGGAGCGAACGAAAGATTGATTTTGCAACCAGCGTCCGCCAACCCGAGGAAAATAACAGGGCTACCATTACCGGCGACCTGAACTTTCTGGAGAACCAGGTACAGCTTGTTTTTGATAAATCGAACATTATTCTGCGTGAAATGCCATGGGAATTCACTCCGGGCAACACAATACTTATAGGAGACGGGGGCAAGAGCATCATTTTCCAGAACTTTGCGCTTACGAACCAGGAGCAGGTGGTGCGTGCGGCCGGCGCCGTTTCAGAAGACCCGAACAGCACTCTGACTCTGAACGTGCAGAACTTTGACCTGCGCAACCTGAACACCCTGATCACCGAAAAAATTGCCGGTACCCTGAACGGGGAGATTGTTGCCCGCGATATGTATGACCGTGCCCTCCTGAACATTCATGCCCGAGTGGACTCTTTTCACCTGGATGACTTTTTTATCGGGGATATAACCGGCAAAGCAGACTGGAACAATGCTGCCAGGCAGATGGTGGTGGACGTGGGCATAGATCGTAACAACAAGAAAGTACTGGCTGTAACCGGCAACTATAACCCCAATGCAACCGACGACCAGCTGGACCTACTGGCCGTGATGGACCAGGCACAGCTGAAACTGGTAGAACCGCTCATCAAGCCCATCCTTTCAGATCTGCAGGGCGACATGGAAGGTCGCGTCCGGATTTTAGGGCAGCTTACCTCTCCTATTCTGAAAGGCTCTGTGATGGTAACCAACGGCCAGTTCCGGTTCGACTACCTGAATACCCGCTACCGCTTTAACGATCGCATTTACTTAGGCCCGAACAGCATCAGTTTCCGGAGCGCGCAGGTAAAAGATCTGTTTGGCAACACGGCTACGGTTACTGGAGGCATTGCCCACGACGGATTCGAGAACATGGTAATAGACCTGAGCGCCCGCTACCGCAACTTCATGATCCTGAACACCACAGCCGAGCAGAACGAACTATACTATGGTACAGCCTTTGGTACCGGCACCGCCAGCGTATTGGGCCCGGTAGATAACCTGCGCATAAACGTAGATGCCCGAAGCGAAGAAAACACCCGCCTGGTTATTCCGCTGGACAACCAGGAGAACGTGGCCCGCAAAGACTTCATCAAGTTCAAGACCCGTACTCCTGATAGCCTGGCACTGGCTGTAGACGACCAGAAGGTAGACCTTTCCGGCATCAACATGAACTTTAACCTGAGTGTTACAGACGATGCCTATTTCGAGATCATCATCGACAGGACCACCGGTGACGTAATCCGCGGCTCCGGAAGCGGCGACATACGCATGACGATCGATACACGCGGCGACTTTAACATGTACGGAGTGTTCGAGATTGCGAAAGGAGCTTACAACCTGAATCTGCTGGAGGGCCTGGTTACGCGCGAGTTTAATGTGCAGCCCGGCAGCACCATCAGCTGGAACGGGGACCCGCTGGGCGGCATCATGAACATTACGGGCAACTATACCCAAATGGCCTCGCTGCCGCTAGGCGAAACCAGTACCCTGCAGGGCCGCTACCCGGTTACGGCCGTTATAGACCTGGACGGGCCACTGCTTACCCCCCAAATCACCCTCGGGATGAACTTTGACCAAGTGCCGCAAACCGCAGAAACAGAAGCCCTGACCAGCTCCATTAAAAGCGACGAAGCAGAGCTAAACCGCCAGGTATTCAGTTTGATGGTACTGGGCAGATTATCTCCGCAAGGAACGTTCAGCACCGCTGATGCCGGTACTACGGCCGTGGGAGGTAGTTTGGGTAGCCTGCTATCGGGGCAGCTAAGCAGCTTCCTGAACAGCATCGACAGCAACCTGGAAATAGACATAGGACTTGGCAACATAGACCAGGACGCGCTTTCGTCGTTACAGGTGCGCTTAAGCTATTCGTTTTTCCAGGGCAGACTACGTGTAACCAGTGAGGCCGGTCTTGGTGCCAGCAGCAATGCAGTTGGCACCGAACGCGACTCGGGCTACCAGGGCGACTGGTCGCTGGAGTACTATATAACAAAGAGTGGAGAACTCCGCGGACGCATAGAATATAATACCATCCCGCGCGGGCTTATTGACAGGCGCACCAACCGGCAAAGTTTCAGTTTGCTGCATACCAAGCGCTTCGATAACCTGAAAGAACTGTTTATGAGCAACCGCCGCCAGCGCAGGCTCGAAGAACAGGAACGCCAGCAGATTATACTCGACTCAGATCCACGCCTGAACATACCTCAGGAATAAAAGCCCCGCCAGCCAATGTGCGGGGCTTTTGCTTTTAAGAGTGGCTCTCTTCCTTATATTTAAAATATATTTCTAATTTTGTATGGAAGGAGTACCTATGGCAAAGCAACACAGATCCGTTAAAAAGAAGAAACTCGGAAATTATCCGCATACTATGGTGGTGTTCAGTATTTCGTTGGCCCTGTTTGTGATCGGGCTGTTCGGGTTGCTGCTCATCCATGCCGATAAGCTGTCTGATAAGGTGAAGGAAAGCATAGAAATGCAACTATACCTGGACAAGAACCTGACCGGCGTGCAGCTTGCCAGCATCCAGAAGAAGTTAGCCGCCAAAGAGTATGTAGCCATGAAAGGCGATACTGCCCAGGTGCGCTTTGTATCGAAAGAGGAAGGTGCCAAAGCCTTTTTGGAAGAGACCGGGGAAGATTTCATGTCGTTTCTGGGTGAGAACCCGTTGCGCGATGCTTATGTGCTGAAAATTAATGCCGATAACGCTACCTCTGCCCAGTTAAAGGGTATCAAGAATGACCTGGAAGGGATTGAGGGTGTGCACGAGGTACAATATGTAGAAAGCCTGATTGAGTCCATCAACTCCAACATTCAGAAGATCAGCATTATATTACTGGGCTTTGCGGCCATACTCGTACTGGTTGTCATCATCCTGATCAATAATACTATAAAACTGGCGTTATACTCGCAACGCTTCCTGATCAGGAGCATGCAGCTGGTGGGCGCTACCGGCTTCTTTATACAGCGCCCCTTCCTGAATCGTGCGGCCTGGCAGGGCGTAATGAGCGGGATTATTGCTTCTGTGCTGCTTTTTGCGCTGATGCAATACGCTTATACCCAGATAGAAGAACTGAAGCTGCTGCGCGACGACGAACAAACTTATATCCTGATGGGGGCGCTGCTCGTAATTGGCTGCATCATCGGGTTCCTGAGTTCTTACCGTGCAGTGCGTAAGTACCTGCGCCTTTCTTTAGACGAACTATACTAAATATGGAAAATAAAGACAGACTTGCCTTTGGCAAAAAGAATTACATCCTGATGCTGATAGGCATTGTGGTACTGGCCATCGGCTTCATCATCATGACGCTTGATAAAGAACAGTATGGCCTTGGCTTTATGGGCATCACCCTAGGCCCTATCGTTGTGTTCATCGGCTTCATCATCGAATTTTTTGCCATTTTAATTAAAGACAAAAACCACCACTAAATGAGCGTTTGGCAGGCTATTATCTTAGCCATTATTGAAGGACTTACCGAGTTTTTACCGATCTCCTCTACCGGGCACATGATCATCGCATCAGCCCTGATGGGGATAAACGAGTTACCTATTACCAAAATATTTACGGTTAACATCCAGTTCGGGGCTATACTTTCTGTGGTAGTGCTCTACTGGCGCCGTTTTCTGCAGAGCTTTACATTTTACCAGAAGCTGCTGGTAGCCTTTGTGCCTGCCATGGTACTGGGCTTCCTGCTGATGGATATTATAGACGCCATGCTCGAAAGCGTGGTGGTTACGGCTACTTTTCTTGTGCTGGGCGGTGTAGTACTGCTGTTTGTTGACAAATGGTTTGCACACGCCAGGCAGGAGAATGTTACCTTTAAGAATGCTTTCATGATTGGCCTGGCCCAGTGCCTTGCCATGATACCGGGCGTGTCCCGTTCGGCAGCCTCCATTATCGGGGGTATGGCACAGGGTATCGACCGTAAGTCTGCTGCAGAGTTCTCGTTCTTTCTGGCAGTGCCAACGATGCTGGCCGCTTCTAGCTACAAGCTGCTCACCGACCTGCTCAAACTCGAGATCTCAGACATCCTGAAGTTTGACTGGCCCAAGATCCAGAACAGCTTTGCCGTAATTACAACGGATGATCTGCAACTGCTGCTGATAGGAAATGTGGTGGCGTTTATAGTTGCCATGCTGGCCATCCGGTTTTTTATCAGCTTCCTGACCAAGTATGGCTTTAAGCTTTTTGGCTATTACCGTATAGCATTAGGTATCCTGTTGCTGGCATTGCTGGCTTTAGGAGTTGATTTAAGAGTATAAGATGACCTATAACTTTGAGGCAGGCGAAATACTGCTACTGGATAAACCGCTTACCTGGACCTCGTTTGACGTGGTAAAGAAAGTGCGCAACACCTTACGTGTAAAAAAGATTGGTCATGCTGGTACCCTCGACCCGTTGGCCTCCGGCTTGCTCATACTTTGCACCGGCAAATTCACGAAGCGTATCGACGAGATTCAGGCACAGGAAAAGGAATACACCGGCACTATTATACTAGGGCAATATACCCCGTCTTACGATCGGGAGACTGAAGTAACCGAAACCAAAGACATCAGCCACCTGACGCCGGAAACGATAAAAGCTGCTGCTGAAAGTTTTGTGGGAACGATAGAACAGGTCCCTCCTATTTACTCGGCGGTGATGGTTGATGGCAAACGTGCCTACGACCTGGCCCGCAAAGGCAAGGCAGCCGAACTGAAACCGCGAACAATCACCATAAAAGCCTTCGATATTACCCACATTGAGGGCGAGGTGGTGAGTTTCCGGGTAGTTTGCACCAAAGGCACCTACATCCGCAGCCTGGCTTACGACCTGGGTGTAAAGCTGGGTGTTGGCGCACATCTGGGCTCTTTGGTTCGTACCCGCATTGGCGAGTACAAGCTTGAGGATGCCTTAACCATAGAGGCCATACAGGAAATCAGAAAAGCACAGCTGGAAGCGAATGGAAGTAATTCGTGATATAGCCGATTTTCCGAAGCTTAGTTATCCGGTGGTTACCAGCGGCACTTTCGATGGGGTGCACGTGGGTCATCAGAAGATACTGAAACGTGTAATAGAGCGTGCCCGGCAACATAATGGCCAAAGCGTGGTAATAACGTACTGGCCGCATCCGCGCCTGGTGCTTTTCCCCGAAGACAACGACCTGAAACTGCTCTCCACTATAGAAGAGCGCGTTGAGCAGCTACGCAGTTTCGGGATCGATTACCTGCTCATTATTCCGTTTACGAAAGAGTTTTCACGCACCAGCTCCCGGAACTTTGTTACGGACATATTAGTAAAAGCCCTCCATACCAAGGTGCTGGTTATTGGCTACGACCACCGTTTCGGGAAAAACCGCGAAGGCAGCTTTGAACACCTGAAAACACATGCCGGCAAGTACGGTTTTGAGGTAGAAGAGATTCCGCGTGAGGATGTGGATGATGTGGGCGTAAGCTCCACCAAAATACGGAAGGCGCTGGAAAGCGGTGACCTGGAGACTGCCACCCGCTACCTTGGCCGCTATTATACGCTAACTTCTACAGTAATAGAGGGCAACAAACTGGGCCGTACTATCGGCTTCCCTACTGCCAACCTGGCTACACCAGCATCTACCAAGCTCATTCCTGCCAACGGCGTGTATGCTGTTTGGGCAACTATAGCCGGCGAACGCCACCCGAGCATGATGAACATTGGCCTGCGCCCTACTGTAGAAGGCACACACCTGACGCTGGAAGTAAACCTACTCAACTTTAACCGCGACATCTACGGCCAAACTGTAACCGTCTCGTTTGTAGCCTACCTCCGTGATGAACAAAAGTTCAGCGGCCTGGATGAGCTAAAAGCCCAGCTTGCCAAGGACAGGCAAGCAACGGAGCAGGTTCTGGGACTGTGAGGGTTGTACTAATTGCTCCCTATCTTTTGTTCAACAAGGTTTGGCCTGTGCTATAGTTTGTCTGGATCAGTGATTAAGCATGATTTTATAGATTTTTCAGGATTGGCTTTAGCTATAGTTGAGGCTATATTTCGTGTGCTGTTTCGGACATCCTTGTCCGAAACCTCTCTGCTGCGGACCTCCTAGTCCGCGTTGCTGCGGCCGCTGCTATAGTTCTAAAGTTGCTGTTAGTTCATCTCCTTCAAGCTGTCATCCTGGAAGGATCTTGGTTGAGGGGAGATCAGGCTTTGGCTATAACCCACCCCTGCCCCTCCCGAGAGGGGAATTGCTGCTGTTGCTATAGTTGGGCTGTAGTTCTATAGGTACGGTCTCTTACCGTGGCTAGCTGTAGTTTGGGGCTCTGCCCCAGTTGAGTTACAAACTCAACATCATA
>DATBUF010000235.1:0-6401 GCA_036516435.1 Pontibacter sp. | reverse complement strand
ATAAAGTGCAGTACCGATTCCACAATAATCACGGAGCCATCCACGATCAGGCCAAAGTCAATGGCGCCCAGGCTCATCAGGTTACCCGACACGCCAAACAGGTTCATCATGGTAATGGCAAACAGCATCGAGAGCGGAATCACGGAGGCTACTACCAGGCCCGCCCGCAGGTTGCCCAGTAGCAGTACCAGCACGAATACCACAATCAGGCCGCCCTCAATCAGGTTTTTGGTTACGGTGCTTACAGCACGCTCCACCAGTTCGCTGCGGTCCAGGTAAGCGTCAATCACCAGGCCTTCCGGCAGTGTGCTCTGGATGGCCGTTACACGTTGCTGCACGTCTTTAATCACCTGCGAGGAGTTGGCATCTTTGTACATGAGCACAATACCACCTACCACTTCGCCTTCGTTGTTGCGGGTTAGCGCGCCGTAGCGTACCGGGTGCCCATATTTTACTTCGGCTACATCACTTACCAGCACCGGCACACCGTTACGGTTATTAATTACCACCTGCTCAATGTCTTTAAGCTCGCTCACCATGCCCAGACCCCGGATAAAGAAGGCGCTGTTGTTCTTCTCGATGTAGGCGGCTCCGGTATTTTCGTTGTTGGTGCTGATGGCTTCGAGTACGTCCGGCACTGTCAGGTTGAGGCTGCGCAGGCGGTCTGGGTTCAGGGCCACTTCATACTCTTTCAGAAAGCCACCAAAGCTGCTTACATCGGCTACGCCCGGGGTGCTCAGCAGCTGCCGCCGCACGATCCAGTCCTGAATAGTGCGCAGCTCCATAGGGCTGTACTCTTTGGGACTGTCCGGCTTCTGATGAATAGTGTACTGGTAAATCTCGCCCAGTCCGGTACTCACCGGGGCCATCTCGGGGGTGCCTACGCCCGGTGGAATCTCCTCCACGGCCATATCGAGGCGCTCTTTGATGAGCTGCCGGGCCAGGTAAATGTCTACGTCATCATCGAAAACAACCGTGATAACGGAAAGGCCAAAGCGTGATACCGAGCGCATTTCGATGGCATCAGGTGTGTTGGCTAAGGCAATCTCAATGGGAGTGGTAATAAAGCGCTCTACTTCCTGAGCGGCAAGGGTAGGCGAGGAGGTAACCACCTGCACCTGGTTGTTGGTGATGTCGGGAACGGCGTCTACGGGCAGTTGGGTCAGGTTGTAAAGGCCAACTACTACCAATGCCAGCACCATCAGTCCCACCACCAGTTTATTATGGATGGAAAAACTAATTATCTTCTGAAACATACTATAATCGTTTAATTCGGGATAGAAATTATTCCGGCGCAGGGCATGCGGCCGCAGCATAATGGGGCACAATAAATATGGCCAGCCACCAGAGCGGGTGTATGCTTTACCGGAAAAAAGAAAGAATTAAACGACCTGCCGGGGCGGGTGCCATAGCACAAAGGCGATGTGTTTAACTTGCTCCTCATGCAGTGGCACCGGGCGGGTGTGGGGCGCAACAAATACCCGGAAAACGAGCTGTGCAGCTTCATTTGTCAAGGAGAGCGTGGCGCAGCATGTGCAGGCGCAGAATACAGGGCAGGAATCCTGGTGAAAGGGACTCTCGCCTGTAGTATGGGCAGTATCTACTAAAACCTGTGCATACTCATGCCGGTCCACAATCTTATCGGTGCAGGGCTGCCAGGCCATACAAAAGATCAGAGCGGACATGAGAAGCGCTAAAAGTTTCATCGGGGCAAAAATAGGGTATCTGTATGAATATCCCAGCCTGATTGTGTTTTTAATGCTGATTGGCACAGATAACAGGAATTGTCCGGACCCGGATTTTCAGGGAATGAACGGCGGAAATGCTGTTTTCAGGCAATAGCCCGTGCTCCTGTACAAACTATAGCAGGACGGGCCTGGTGTAATTATGTAGCACATTTACTAACTTATCTTGAGCCGCTTAGCTAATTCTGCGGGGTTTATTCCTAAATTTGCACTACGTTAAAGATTTATTCCTCTCGGAGGGAAAGGGAGTATGGGTATAGAAAACTTTTTTGCATTTATAGTTACGGCAATCATCTTTGTTATAACACCTGGTATAGACACCGTTTTTGTGATCAACAAATCAATTACGCAGGGCCGCAAAGCCGGTATTTACTCCACGTTGGGTGTAAATGCCGGGGTGCTGGTGCATACGCTTTTTGCCGCGCTGGGGCTTTCGCTTATAGTTGCAAAATCGGCGCTTGCCTTTTCGGTTATTAAATACCTGGGCGCGGCCTACCTGGTATACTTAGGCGTCAGTAAAATGCGCTCTAAGGCTACTGCAATCCAGACTCCGACAGGCGAGACAGTTATGAACTCAAACAGGCAGAACTTTATGTCCGGCCTGATCACAGACGTACTCAATCCCAAGATCGCTTTATTCTTTCTGGCATTCTTTCCGCAGTTTATTAACCCGGACATGATAAACTCGCCCACTCCTTTTATAGTGTTGGGTGTTACGTATGCGCTGCTGGGTGTATTATGGTTCATGATCCTCACCCTCTTTGCTTCGCTGTTCTCTGAAAAGCTGGCAGCAAATGCCAGGGCAAACGAATGGCTGAACAAGATTGCCGGCATCACTTACATCCTGATGGGGCTGAAGATTGCATTAACAAGAAGATAAGCAGGTACAAATACTTCAGAAATGGGTTTACTTAATTTTTTTACGGAAGAGATCGCAATTGACCTGGGAACGGCAAATTTCCTGGTAGTACACAATAACAAGATTGCGGTAGATGAGCCTTCGATGGTGGCTTACGACCGTAATTCCGGCAAGCTGATAGCGATTGGACGGGAAGCCATGAGAATGGAAGGCAAGGTACATGACGACATTCGTATTGTGCGCCCGCTAAAGGATGGCGTGATTGCTGATTTCTCTGCAGCTGAGCACATGATCAAGGGGATGCTGCAGCTGGTAAAGCAGGGCAGAAAGATTGCACCTTCCTATAAAATGCTTATTTGTGTGCCCGCCGGTATAACAGAAGTAGAAAAACGTGCCATCCGTGACTCGGTGATGAATGCCGGTACCAAGGAGGTATACCTGATACATGAACCCATTGCCGCGGCAGTAGGCATAGGCCTGGACGTTGAAGAGCCCTGCGGCCACATGGTGGTTGACATTGGGGGCGGCATTACAGAAATAGCGGTGATTGCACTGAGCGGTATCGTGTGCGAGCAGTCGGTGCGCGTGGCCGGAGACTCTTTTGATGCTGACATTGTACAGTTTATGCGCCGGGAGCACAATGTGCTGATCGGGCAGCCTACGGCAGAACGCATTAAGCTGGAAGTAGGGGCCGCCATTGAAGACCTGGAAGATGCACCTGCCGACTTTTCTGTGAAAGGCCGCGACCTGATGACGGGCCTGCCGAAACAGGTGAGTGTTTCTTATACAGATATTGCCTTTTGCCTGGATCGTTCGCTGGCGAAGATCGAAGAAGCCATCCTGAAAACACTGGAAATCACGCCTCCCGAATTGTCCTCTGATATTCACCAGGAAGGTATTTACCTGATCGGCGGCGGTGCATTGCTGCGGGGCCTGGACAAGAGGATTTCTGCTAAAACAAAGCTCCCGACACACGTAGTGGAGGACCCGCTTTATACTGTGGTGCGGGGTACCGGCAAAGCCCTGAAAAATATTTCGCGTAGTAATTTCCTGATGCGCTAGCACAACAGGGGCACCCTAATTTTATAAAAAAAACCCTTTCGCCTGAGTAGTCTTTAACTGCTGAAGCGAAAGGGTTTTTTTTACTATGTAGGGGCACAGCCTGCTAAGGGTGACCTACAAGCTGGCTTGTATAGTTAAGTTTCTGAATGCTCCTGTAGCAATGTCGTAGGTCTGGCCTTTGGGCAGCACGTGCAGGATCAGGTTTTCGATGCAGAGGGCTTCGTGTAGCGCGATGTCCTGATAATTGTTTTTCAGCAGCCTGCGCCCGTCTATGATCACTACCAACCCTGAGCCAATGGTTTCGATGCAGCTGTTTTGCTTTATCAGAATTCCGGTATCTTCCCCCAGCCCGATTCCCAGGTGGCTGGGCTGGCTGGCAACAGCCTCTATCAGGCGCGGTATGCGTCGGCGGTTTACAAAGTGCGTATCAATGATCACCTGTTCCAGAAATCCAAGGCCGTCGGCTATAGTTACTGTACCCTTCAGCAGCGGGTCGCGCTCCAGTGAGCCATTGATCATGAGGCGGGACAAAGCCATAGCCCCGGCGCTGGTACCCGAGATCAGGAACTTCTCTTCCTGCTGGTAACGGCTTTTCAGGAGGTGCAGGGCTTCTGAATGCTGCAGCACATGCACCAGGCGGCTCTGGTCGCCTCCCGAAAACATAATGCCATCAGCGTTGCGGATGCGGTCCAGGTACTCGGGGCGGCTGGTGTCTTCGGGCTGTTGTATGGGCAGCACCCCAACGTTGTCGCAGCCGAGTTTCAGGAAGGCATCTGTATACACCTTGCCTACCTCCACGGGGAAATTGGTAGCTGTGGTAATGACCTCTATACAGGTGCCAGGGCCATACAACTCGTCATGAATACGTTTCAGAATGCCTCCATCCAACGAACGGGAAGGCTGCTGTAGTTCGCTTGCCTCGTTGGTAGGCGGTGTCCCTTTGTCTTCGTTGCCGCCAATCGCTACTATCTTTCCTTTTGCTGCCTGCATAACTATAGCCAATTACTTTACAATGATCTTTCCTTTCATAACAGGGTGAAAGCTGCAGTAGTAGGCCGCACTTTTGCCCGCCACCAGGCGCCAGCTGTCTCCGGGAGCCAGAGCGGGTGATTTCCATGACTTCCCGGAGCTTTCTGTAGCATCATGTGTCACGATGTCCTTGTTTATAAAAACCACGGTATCTCCTTTGGCTACCGTAAGGGTGGCAGGCGTAAATTTCATCTGGCTGATCCTGACTGTATGCACCCTGGGCAATGTTTTTACAAGCGGAGCACTCAGGAACGATGCAAAGGCCAGGCAGGCTGCCAGAAGCAGAATATGGTTTAGCGGTTTCATTTGCTGGTAAGTTGCTTCTGCAGCATCTGGGCGTGTTCCAGGTGGGCGTTCAGGGCCGGTACGATGCTTTGCAGCAACGATTTAAGTTCAGTGTTCTCTGACTCAGGTATCAGCAGGTTTTCTACTGCCGAAATTACAGCTTTGTGGTAGGCCACTTCATGTGTTACATAGGCTTTATCGAAGGCGCTGCCTGACTTGGTACGCAGTGTTTTGCGAGCTTTCACGGCATCGGCCTGCAGCTGCCTGCCTACGGCATTTTCCTTGGGTGTAACACCCAGTTTTTGTACCAGCGCCGTGGCCTGTTTTATAACAGCATTGTGGTCGTTGATCATCGTCTGGGCAAACTGCCGTACGTCCTCGTTCTTTGATTTCTGCTGCGCCAGTTTCGCGTTATCAATATCGATCTGGTTGGCAATTACAGCTACAGAGGCTACTTCGGCATCGGAGAGTTTAGGATTTTCCTGCGCTGTGGCAGGGTTTACGAGCAGGGCAAAGGCCAGTGCAATGCCCATCACCCAACTTGTTACTGATTGATTTGTCTTCATAGTTTCTGGTTTTAAAGTTATACCTGTTAGAGCGCGAGGCAGCCGGGGAGTTACAGAACCAGGGAAGTTTATTTTCGGGAGGTAGATGTTGCTATAGTCTATAGTTTATAGTTTATAGTTTATAGTTTATAGTTTCCGGTCCTTAGCTACCAACTATAGCAGGAAGCATCACCGGCTTAGGGTCTACAGAGCAGGCTATTCCTTTTGGGTAGTCAGTGGCATCATATCTCCACATTCTCAAATCTCCACATCTCCACATCTTCAAATCCGCTATATCCTCAAATCCCATAAAACAGCCCCAACACACCGCCATATACCAGGTGCGCGAGTAGTGTCACCAGCGGGGTGCCATGTCCATAGTTCAGGGCCATAAAACCGGGTGGCTCCAGTTGGCGGGTAGGAGTTGGGCCCTGGTAAGGATTCGCCATTCTGGGGTGCAGGTTAGTAAGCAGCTGCAGCCCAACAGTAAGCACAAAAGCTCCATGCACAAACCCGATGGCCATGCCGAACCACCAGGTATTCAGGCCGGAGCGCTCGAAAGCAACCCCGTAGATGAAGGCAAAAAGCCAGCCCATGAGCAGGTGTGCTGCAAAGCCAAGCAGCGGTGCTTTGTCGCGGTTAGGGGTAAAAAGAGTACCCAATAGAAACGGCAGGTCCATGCGGGTAAGGCCCAGCGGACGGGAAACTGCCATAAGAACTGTTAGAATAAGAGTGGCAGCAAAGCCCCAGAGCAAAAGATCAGCGATATGCATAGGCCTGTTTTTTCTGATGATGTACTTCGTTAAGGGTGAGTGCCGCATTAATCAGGCCTATGTGCGTGAAACCCTGCGGATAGTTGCCCAGCAGTTCGCCTGT
>DATBUF010000234.1:0-6333 GCA_036516435.1 Pontibacter sp. | reverse complement strand
GACATGAACAATAGCCTGTAACTATAGAAGTACAACCGGGCTCCTTCCTGTGTTTTTAGGGGAAGGCTGGAATGGGGTAAAACAGCAACTATAGAACTATAGCAACAGCCGCAGCAACGCGAACCAGGAAGTCCGCAGCAGAGAGGTTTCGGACAGGGATGTCCGAAACAGCACATATGGTATGTTGTTAACTATAGAACTATAGCTCTCAACTATAGCAATGGCAGCTATAGCAATGGCAGCTATAGCAATGGCAGCAATTCCCCTCCCGGGAGGGGTAGGGGTGGGTTAATGCAGTAACTATAGAACTATGGCTCAGACTATAGTAACAGGCAGTTCCAGCTCAATCCTTACCTAAACCCAGGCACTGGCAAACCTACAGTGCCTGCAGGAGGGCTTGTTTGTACTGCGTAAAGGCAGCGGCATTGGCTTTGCTGTCTGTAAAGATCTCGAGTATGCCCGCACCGGCATCTGGAGCGAAGAACGCTGGAAGTACCTGCGCTACTTCCGCTAAAGAGCGGCATGCAGTATAGTGCATCCCGAAGTCGCGGGCTGTATTGGCAGCATCCAACGCCTGTTTGGTCTCGAAGTACTCTTCCAGTTCGGGTTGTTGTTTGGGGCCATCTATTAACCGGAAAATGCCGCCGGCGTGGTTGTTCAGGATAATGATGCGCAGGTTCTGGGGCAGGTAGTTGTGCCATAGCCCGTTACGATCGTAGAAGAAAGCCAGGTCGCCGGTGAGCAGGGTAGTGATTTTATTACTGGTTAAGGCGCAGCCAACGGTGGTGCTGTTGCTTCCATCGATGCCGCTGGTGCCGCGGTTGGCATATACTTCCACCTGTTTACCTGCACCTAACCCGATAATGTTGGCATATCGCACAGCCATGCTGTTTGCCAGATGCAGGTTGCTGTTGGCGGGCAGGTGCCTGAAGATGCTGGCCACTGCTGTTAGCTCGCTGAAGTCGGCCGCATCTGTATAGTTCTGTAAGAAGGCTGCAGCTTTCTGCTCTATTCCGGTCCAGGCAGCACTATAGTTTACATCTGTACCGGCAATTTTTATGTTTCCGAAAAAAGCTTCGGGTGGGCAGCGGATAATTTTCGTCAGCGACTGGAAAGTATCTGCTACCTGACCTGCCGGCTGCAGGTGCCAGTGCGACTCTGGTTTATACTTGCGCAGGTAGAGTTTCAGTGCCTTGGAAATAATGGACTTGCCGCATGTGATGAGCAAATCAGGCTGCACGGCCCGCAGGGTCTCTTCCTGCTTAACAGAGAATATCGCATCCTGGTGGCGGATGGTCTGGGGCAGTTCATGCAGGTTCGAGATCAGGTCGCCCACTATAACAGCGCCGGTTGCCTGAGCAAATTGCTGTAGTACAGGAAGTAGTGCTGCGGTATGGTTCAGCTGACCAGCCACTATCAGGATGCGCTTATAGTTGCCGATTTCCTGTTGTAGTTGCTGTATCTGGGTGCTGTTTAAACTATAGTTGGGTTGTTCTTCTTCAATGACTTTAACATCGGCAGTAAATACAAGCTCTTCGTCCGGAGCAGGGTAAAATGGCTCGCGTAAGGGGATGTTGATGTGCACTGGCCCGGCCGGGTAACTTACAGTTTCGTTCAGTGCTTCGGAGAGCATGCGTTCGCTGTGCCACACACTATCAGGGTGCGAAAAGTCTACCGGGAACGTATAGCTCTGCTTGATGTGCTGGCCGTATACATTTTGCTGCCTGATGGTTTGGCCGTCCAGCTGGTCGATCCACTCCGGCGGGCGGTCTGCGGTAAGAATAAGTAGCGGCACCTGCTGAAAAAAGGCTTCGGCAACGGCAGGCGCATAGTTCAGGGCTGCTGTACCAGAGGTGCATACCAGTACCGTTGGCTTACCAGTTGTAAGGGCCATGCCCAAAGCTATAAAAGCAGCTGCACGCTCATCGCTCACCGTACGCACGGTCAGTTCAGGATGGCGGGCAAAGGCTATCGTAAGCGGCGCACACCGCGAACCCGGCGACAACACCACGTTCTTCACTCCTTTACGGGCACAAATCTCGGCTATATTTACAACAGGCTGTAATATCATAATGTGTGAGTGAGCGAGTGTGTGATTGAGTGAATGGAATAACTGAATTTACACTTCAAAATTCACTAATTCACTCATCCACTCATTCAAAATTAAAAATCAGCAAGAATTTTAAGCATCGTCTGCATTTTATGCTGTGTTTCCTGCCACTCTTTGGCAGCATCGGATTCGCCGGTGATGCCGGCCCCGGCGTACAGGATGGCTTGGTCTTTCAGCAGTTGCATGCAGCGCAGGTTTACGTACAAGTGGGTGCCATCGGTGCTGTTTACCGGACCTAAGTAGCCACTGTAGTAACTGCGGTTGTAGCCCTCATGCGCCTGTATAAAGGTAAGTGCCGGCTCTTTGGGCAGGCCGCAAACTGCAGAGGTAGGGTGCAGCAGCTGCAGCATATCGGTACCCAGCGTCGGGAAATCCACCTCTTTCATGTCCACGCTGAAATCGGTGCGCAGGTGCATCAGGTTACCGGCAACTATAGTTCTGGGGCCAACTTCGGTGTACTCGCGCAGCCGTAGTTTCTTAAAACAGCTCAGGATGTAACGTTCCACCATAGCCTGTTCTTCAATCTCCTTCTGCCGCCAGATGGCATTGCCCACCGGCTCACCTGCAATAGCGGGCTGCGTGCCTGCCAGTGCCACGGTTCTGAAAATCTGCTGCGGATCAATGCTCACCAATACCTCCGGTGTAGCGCCCAGCCATGTACCCACTCCCGGCACCGATACCAGCGATACAAAGGCACGTGGGTAGGCATCCAGCATCATAGTAAAAGCAGTAACCAAGTCAAAACCAGCTGGTAAATTGTGGGTAGCAGTGCGCGAGAGCACCACTTTTTCCATAGTGCCGCTGTTTATGCTTTTAACAGCTTCTGTTACGGCATCCGTAAAGCCCTCCTCGGTTTGCTGCGCATGCGCCTGCAGTGCACCGGTGTGCCAGGCGGTTGGTTGTGTGCTGGTACAGGCAAGTGCAAATTCCTGCTGCCGGGCAGGCGTAACACCTTCAGCAAACTGCAGTTGCCCGGTCTCAGAGCTAAATACCACATCTGCCTTTATGAAAATGGAAGGCTGCTCGCCAGTTACAAAGGGGCATACAAGAAACCCGGGAGGGCTGTTTTCCAGGTCAGGCTGGCCGATAGTGTACTGTGGCTGCAACGAAATACAGGCCTGAACCTGCTGCTGCAGCGGCAAACGCCATACAGCCACCGCGCTTTGCTGTGCGATGGCCGTATGAATGATGGTTTCTAAAGTATAAGCAGGGCTCTCTGTACCCATTATTTAATTTCTGATTTAAGCCGGTTTAAATAAGCTACCCGGTACGTAACAGCTACTGTCAGGTGCTAACTCGTCTTGTGAGTTAGCTACAGTATATCTAATTTAACAACAAACACCGATCAACTATCAACGAATAACGAACAACTAACTCTTCTTATCAATCACAGCTACTGTCATGCGGCTGATGCACACCAGGTCGCCGGCTTCGTTTGTGATTTTTGTTTCCCAGACCTGCGTGCTGCGGCCATTGTGTAAAACGCTTGCCTTGCCATATACCCAGCCTTCTTTCACGCCGCGTATGTGGTTTGCGTTAATCTCCAGGCCCACGCAGGCTTTTTCAGTGAGATCTACCTGCAGGGCAGCGCCAATACTTGCCAGTGTTTCGGCCAGCACCACGGAGGCGCCGCCATGCAGCAGGCCCATCGGCTGGTGTGTCCGGAAGTCGACAGGCATTTTACCGCACAGGTAACCTTCACCGGCTTCTGTCACCTCAATACCCAGGTGCTCCACCATCGTATTTTTATTCCACTCCTTTATGCGCTCTAACGTACTATTATTTTTATCCATGGGCTGCGATGGCTATTTTCGCGGTTAATAAGAGGCTGTTTTGACTTTATTCATTGGGCTGCAAAGAGAAATTATCAGAACCTGGCTTCGGCTCTTACTCGTGCCATAGCGCTGCTATGCCACTCACAAGGAGCCTTGCCAGAACCCGAAATTTTCTCTTTTCGCTTCCAACAATAAAATCAAAATAGTCTCTAAGGTCCTAAAAAGCAAAAGTAGAAGAATTTTGAGTATTAAGAAAGTATACCTGATCCGCCACGGGCAAACAGATTACAACGTGCAGGGCATTGTGCAGGGCAGCGGCGTAGATGCACACCTGAACGACGAAGGCCGCCGACAGGCGAACCTGTTCTTCCAGCATTACAAACACATAGCGTTCGATAAAGTTTACACCTCCACGTTGCAGCGCAGCATACAATCTGTGCAGGGTTTCCTGGACCTGGGCATCCCGCACGAAACACATGCCGGCCTGAACGAGATAAACTGGGGCACCCGCGAAGGAACCCGCATTACACCCGAGGAAGATGCTTATTACCACAGCCTGCTGCAGACCTGGTGCGATGGCGGAACCGACGTTTGCATTGAAGGTGGTGAAAGCCCCGAGCTGGTGGCCGAACGCCAGAAGTCCGTTATCCAGACGATACTGAGCCGCCCGGAAGAAGAAACGATCCTGATCTGTATGCATGGCCGTGCCATGCGCATCCTGCTTTGCCAGTTGCTGAACTACCCGCTCCGCTGCATGGACCAGTTCGAGCACCGCAACCTGTGCCTTTACCAGCTGGACTATACAGGCAGTATGTTTACCGTAAAGCGCTACTGCGACACGGCGCACCTGCACGCGGCCCGGCTGTCCCGCTAGCCTGCACAGGGCGCTCACGAACAATTTAGGGAGTATAGTTTGAATAAAATATTTTTAAATCTAATTTTGGGCGGATTATAAGATGCCCGGCTCCGGGCGAACAAAACAATACGATAACTATGGCTGAAGTGATAAGAATGCCAAAGATGAGTGACACGATGACCGAAGGGGTGATCGCATCTTGGCTTGTAAAGGTTGGTGATAAAGTAAGTTCCGGCGATGTGCTGGCCGAAGTGGAGACCGATAAGGCAACCATGGAGCTGGAGTCGTACAACGACGGTACGCTGCTTTACATTGGTCCGAAAAAAGGCGAAGCTGTTCCGATTGATGCTGTAATTGCCATTATCGGGAAAGAAGGCGAAGACATTTCAGGCCTGCTGAATGATGCAGGTAGCAGCGCTCAGCCCGCTGAAACTGCAAAAGCAGAGGCTCCAAAAGAAGAAGCAAAAGCTGCCCCTGCCAAGCAGGAAGCTCCTGCCGCAAAGGCAACAGTAGATACCAGCAACATTAAGGCTTCTGTTATCAGAATGCCAAAGATGAGCGACACCATGACGGAAGGCGTACTGGTAAGCTGGCTGAAGAAAGTAGGCGATAAGGTAAAATCCGGTGATGTGCTGGCAGAAGTAGAGACCGACAAGGCCACTATGGAGCTGGAATCTTACGAAGATGGTACCCTGCTTTACACTGGTGTAAATGCCGGTGATGCTGTTCCGATTGATGCCATTATTGCGATAATCGGGGAAGAAGGCGCCAACTATAAGGCACTGCTGGAAGGTAATGCCTCAGATAACAAAGGTACTGCCGACACACAGGAACGCCAGGAAAACGCACAAACCGATGCCGCTATTGAGGCTGGTGTAGATGCCGTAACTTCCGGGAAAGTAGAAGACACGAAAGTTCCGGCTGAAGGTGCAGCAGCTGATACCACATCCGCTGCTGAAGGTGGCCGTATTAAAGCTTCTCCGCTGGCTAAGAAACTGGCTAAAGAGAAAGGCATCAACCTGGCACAGGTAAAAGGTTCCGGCGAAGGTGGACG
The DNA here is from genome assembly GCA_036516435.1 of Pontibacter sp. Classification (GTDB taxonomy): domain Bacteria; phylum Bacteroidota; class Bacteroidia; order Cytophagales; family Hymenobacteraceae; genus Pontibacter. The sequence continues at coordinate 538 of DATBUF010000234.1, read as the reverse complement.
CATTGTGCTCCGCGACATCGAGAACTATACACCACAGGCTGCTCCTGCACAAACAGCTGCTGCTCCGGCTGCTAAGCCTGCCACGGCACCGGCAACTATTCCAGGTGCTCCGGGCGAGGATTATGAAGAAGTTGCAGTGTCGCAGATGCGCAAGGTAATTGCCCGCCGTCTGGCCGAAAGCAAGTTCTCTGCTCCGCACTTCTACCTGACCATGGAAATTGACATGGACAAGGCCATGGAAGCCCGCGCCAGCATCAACGAAGTGTCTCCGGTTAAGGTGTCGTTCAACGATATCGTAATTAAAGCTGCTGCAGCGGCATTGCGTCAGCACCCGGCGGTTAACTCTTCGTGGTTAGGCGATAAGATCCGTTACAACAAGCACATCAACATTGGTGTAGCTGTAGCGGTAGAAGAAGGCCTGCTGGTACCGGTTGTTCGCAACGCAGACTACAAGTCGCTTTCAACTATAGCTGCTGAGGTGAAAGACCTGGGTGGCAAAGCAAAATCCAAGAAACTGCAGCCAGCTGACTGGGAAGGT
>DATBUF010000233.1:0-10315 GCA_036516435.1 Pontibacter sp. | reverse complement strand
TGCAAGGGCTGTTCGGCAACGCCCGTGCGGATGTGGAAGCCTCCGGCGGCAACACCTTTAACGGTAAGGGTGGCGCTAACGCCAGCAACACCTTCAGCGGAACGCTAATGCCGGGTCTTCTATTTTCAGAATAGACAGGTCGTTGGACTGGTCACGGTATACTTCGTTTACCTTGTACTTAGCACCGGACGTATTTTCTATCATAATGGAATCGGCACCCTCTACCACGTGTGAGCTGGTAACCAGGTAACCGTTGGCGCTGATAGCAAACCCGGTGCCACTAAAGCGTGCAGGGCGCGGGGCAGGCTTGGCTGTATTGTTTATGTCCTTGATGATAGCGGTCTGGGCTTTCTTCAGCTTGTCTACCTCGCGGCGAAGCTCTACGTAACGGGCTGTTTGCTGCTGTACCGGAGCTTTCATTTGTTGCACGCTCCAGAGGGTGCCAAAAACAGAGAGCAGAGATACGCTGGCAGCCACAGCCATAGTTTGCGCATGGCGGTTCCAGAACACACGCCAGGCAGGGAGTGCCTCGGGTGCGGTCTCGTGCTCCATCTGGTTATGAATTGTATTCAGCTTGCGGCGTAGTTCCTGTCGCTGGCCATACTGCTGCATGGTGCTTAGCAGCGCACGGTGCTCTTTCAGCCGTTCAGCCAGTCGCGGGTCTGTTTGCAGCAGCGCCTCGAAAGCAGCTTTTTCAGCAGCTTCCATGCTGCCGGCCAGGTACCGCTCTATTTGTTCATACATCAGGTATTCCATCTCTGCGCTATACTTCTATAGTTGTGCCTGTCGCAGGCATTTTTACTCTTGGTTTGATACCAGTTTATACCTCCGCCTGGTAAGCAGCAAAAAATAGCTTCTTAAGCCGTTGCAGGCATTTGTACTTCTGGTTTTTGGCGGTATCCGTGTTGGTGTATCCAAACCGGTCTGTTATGTCCTGCATGTTCTGCATCCGGATGTAGTAATCTTCCAGAAGCGTTTTGCAGGGCTCTCCCAACTGGTTCAGGGCATCCTCCATCACCCCAAATCGTCTCTCATTCTCTTCCTGCTGTGGCGTGTCCTCTTCCAGCATCAGGTAGTTCTCCGCATCATCCATTTTAATGGCAAAGCGCCCTTTTTCAGCCAGTTTCTTCAGCCAGAGCCTGCGGCATACCGAGTACAGGTATGTTTTTATCTGGCAGGTAAGCTCCAGTGCCTCAGAGGTTATCTTTTCGTAAAAAACGATGACACCTTCCTGGTAAATGTCCTTGGCTTCGTCGGGGGTACCGCTGTTGCTCAAAATAAAATGAGAGATCATCGGGAAATGGAGTTTGTACAGATGTGCCAGCGCCCGGTCATCGCCTGACCGGATACCTGCTATCACCGCTTCATCCGTCTCATACAAACCTTTCTTCATTCCGCTCTGGTTTTTAATACGCTTTTATGGTTTTAGTAACCCACTGAAAAATATTTTTAATCTTTTTTCTCAGAGGTGGGTTACCTCTGTGCATTTCTGGTATGAAGTTCAAAATCGAAACCAAAACACTTAATTACAAACACAAAATGAAAAATCTATTCAAATTCGCCGTTGTAGCTTTCGCTCTTGTTTCTTTCACAGCTTGCAACACTGAGAACGCTGGTACTGAAGGTGAAGCTACAACTGAAGAAACTACTACAGAAACAACAGTTGAAGAAACTACAGTTGATGATGCTACTACAGTAGATACAACTACTACAACTACTACTGACTCTGCAACTGTAGTTCAGTAATCAGCATCAGAACTCTAGGATTTCTCTTATAGTTCTAAAAACACATAAGAAGTCCCTCGGGCTACGGCACGGGGGACTTCTTATTTTTAGTGCAAGTATAACTAAAAAAGACCTGCTCTATAGAACAGGTCTTTTTTAGTTGACTTACTTCGCGCGTTTGCGGCGCTGCATTTCTTTGTTGATCAGCGTAAACTCGCGGCTGCTCTGGCCTGCAATGGCTGTATTCTCGTTGGCACGGCGCAGCAGGTACGGCATTACTTCCCTCACCGGCCCGTAAGGCACATACTTCGCTACATTGTAACCGGCATTGGCCAGGTTGTACGAGAGGTTATCGCTCATGCCGTAAAGCTGGGCAAAGTAAATGCGCGCATCATTAGGCGCAATACCTTTCTCTTCCATCAGCTTCATCAGCAGGTAGCAACTGTTTTCGTTGTGCGTGCCAGCACAAATGGCAATGCGGTCTATGTGTTCTATGCAGAAACGAAGGGCATTGTCAAACAGGTCATCGGATGCCTGCTTGGTTGGATTGATCGGGCTGGAGTAACCGGCATCCGCTGCACGCTTGCGCTCTTTCTCCATGTAAGCACCACGTACCAGCTTGCCTCCCAGGTAATAACCGCGCTCCAGCGCATTCTGGTGATCACGCTTAATGGCCTCCAGGCGGTCGTGGCGGTATAGTTGGTAGGTATTATACACGATGGCTTTCTCTTTATTGTAGAGTTCCATCATTTCGTAAGTCAGGTTGTCGATTGTTTCCTGTATCCAGCTTTCTTCGGCATCTACAAACACACGTACATCAGCCTCGTGGCAGCGCTGGCAGATCGCGTTTACTCTGGCGCGGCCCCGCTCAAAAGCTGCCTGTTCAGGTGCAGTCAGCGTTGTGCCGTTCTGTACTTTCTCCAGCAGTTTTGTATCTACCAGACCTGTAATTTTAAACACCGAGAATGGTATGTGTTTGTTGCCACGGGCTTTTTCTACGGTGCGCAGCAACTCGTCGCGTGTCGCATCAAAGCTCTTCTCGTTGCCTTCGCCTTCTACCGAGTAATCCAGGATGGTTCCGATATTAAAGGCGCCCAGCTCCCGGATAGCACGCTCCGATTCCTCGATGGTTTCGCCGCCGCAGAAATGGTTGAAAATAGTTGGCTTGATGATGAAACTAACCGGCAGGTGCAGGTTAATGGCTGTGTTCAGGAGCGAACCGCCAAGCTTCACAAGGGTGTTGCTGTTCATGGTTTTAAACAGCAGGTACATTTTGTAAAGCTCTGCGTCGGATTTAGATGAAAAAGCGACGGCGGTATCGTCAAAAGATACGTTGGAAACAGGGTTCATGGGTTATTCTGTAATGTGGTGCAAAGATAAGGCATCAGGAAGAGTTATGCACTGCTTTTAACAGGATTTATAGGGATAACCTGCACAGCTGCGGGCTTTTAAACATCTGGTTGTACATTGCGGTTGTAATTGCATTACCTTTGCAGGGTTAGTTCAGAAATAAATGGAGTTCAGGAATAGCAATTTTTTTACGACGCTTACCGGTCAGCAGGCACGGCCTGTGATTATTGCCGGGCCATGCAGCGCCGAAACAGAAGAGCAGGTAATGCAGACTGCTCTTGCCCTGCGCGAACAGCAGGTAGATATTTTCAGGGCCGGTATCTGGAAGCCACGCTCGCGACCAAACTCGTTTGAGGGGATTGGGCTGCAGGGGCTGCAGTGGCTGGGCCGTGTTAAGCGCGAACTGGGCATGCGGGTGAGCACCGAAGTAGCAACTGCCCGCCACGTAGAGGAAGCACTGAAACAGGAGATAGATGTGCTGTGGATTGGAGCCCGCACCAGCGTGAACCCTTTTGCCGTGCAGGAAATTGCCGACGCCTTGCAGGGTGCTCATGTGCCTGTAATGGTAAAGAACCCGGTAAACCCGGACCTGGCCTTATGGATCGGAGCGCTGGAACGGGTATACAATGCGGGTATTACGGATGTGGCTGCCATTCACCGGGGGTTCTCAAGCTACGAAAAGTCGAAGTACCGCAATGTGCCGCTCTGGCAAATACCCATTGAACTGAAGTCGCGATTTAAGAACCTGCCGCTTATAGTTGACCCCAGCCATATTGCCGGTAACCGTGAACTATTATTGCCGGTGGCACAGAAAGCACTGGATTTAGGGTATGATGGCGTAATGATCGAATCGCACCCGGACCCGGCCAAAGCCCTGAGCGACCCGGAACAGCAGGTAACCCCGGCAGGTCTGCAGGAAATCCTTTCTAAACTACAGGTGCGCAAAACTACTTATGACGACCAGGAACTCCGGAACCTGAACGAGCGGCTGCGCTTCCAGATAGATGAAGCGGATCAGCAGATTTTAAGGGCACTGGCCCGGCGCATGGAACTGGTAGAGCAGATCGGACACTATAAAAAGCAGAACAACGTACAGGTGTTACAGATCAGCCGCTGGAAAGAGATTTTCAGGAGCCGGCCGGAGTGGGCGAAAGAACTGGGCATGAACCCTGATTTTGTAGCCGAACTTTACCGCCTGATCCATGTAGAGTCTATCCGGATGCAGACCCGAATCCTAAACAACGACCAGTAATTCGAACGATTTGCCTGATTGACAGGGCCTCAGACATGAAAATGGGGTTGTGCTATAGTAAGAACCAGGGCAAGAGTGAAGCGAGATGGATAACTATAGTTTATAGTTGTTGCCTATGGTCTGTACACTAACTATAGTTCAGGCCGGTTTTGCTTCACATACTATAGTTGTCTATAGTTAATAGTCCTCACATGCACCGTAAAACTGATAGTATTTACCTCATTCAAAAGTCACTTATATAATTAGCTCGTGACCGAAACGATAACTATAGGCACCGATGCACTACAGCAACTACAAGAGCTGTTGCAAAACCGCGCTTTCAGTAAGGTAGCTGTGCTGGTAGATGAGAATACGCTCCACCACTGTTACCCGCAGGTAAAGCCTTATCTGCCTGAGCACCACCTGATACAAGTGCCAAGCGGCGAAGTACATAAAACGCTGCAAACCTGTGAGCACATCTGGCAACGCATGACTGACCTGAACCTGGACCGCTGGTCGGTGCTGGTAAATCTGGGTGGCGGTGTGGTCGGCGATATGGGCGGCTTTTGTGCGGCGGTGTTTAAGCGCGGGCTATACTTCGTGCAAGTGCCTACTACTTTACTGGCGCAGGTAGATGCCAGCGTGGGCGGTAAAACAGGTATCGATTTTCACGGGCTGAAGAACCACATTGGCGTATACAAAGAGCCTGTGGCTGTATTTATTAACCCGGAGTTTCTGCAAACACTGCCGCAACGCGAAATCAAATCCGGATATGCTGAGATCATAAAGCACTGGCTTATTGCTGATGCCGGGATGTTTGAAAGCCAGCGCCACATCGGGTTATTTACCGAAAACTGGGAAGAACTGATCCGCCATTCCGTAAGTATAAAAGCTGCAGTAGTAGAGGCTGATCCGCTGGAGGGTGGCTACCGCAAATTCCTGAACTTCGGCCATACTATAGGGCATGCGGTGGAAAGTTACCTGCTGGAAAAACCGGGACGTGAGCTGCTGCACGGCGAAGCCATTGCGGCTGGTATGCTCTGCGAGGCGTATTTATCAGTAAAAAAGAGCCTGATGCCTCAGCAGGACCTGGATAAGATCGAAACATTTCTGGTATCGGTGTACGAGAAGGTGCCGCTCTCTGAAGACGATATACAAACTATAAGCCGCCTGTCGCTGCAGGATAAAAAGAATACTGGCTCTACTATAAACTGTACCTTGCTGGCAGGTATAGGCAAAGCGGTTTACGACCAGGCCATCACCTTACCAGACATACAGGAAGCATTGCGCTATTACCATCTACTATGACTAAAACTGTTACGCTCTCGCACCCGACCGGTGTACTTAACGGAACTATAAACCTGCCTGCTTCTAAAAGTGAGGCAAACCGCGCGCTGATTATAGCAGCTCTGGCCGGACCGGGTTCAACTATAGAAAATCTATCGGAGGCTAATGATACCCAACTGCTGCAGCGCCTGCTCCAAAGCAATGCTGACACGATAGATGCCGAAGATGCCGGTACCGTAATGCGCTTCCTGACAGCTTACTATGCCGTTACCGGTCAGCAGAGAACCCTGACAGGTACCGAACGCATGTGCCAGCGGCCCATAAAAGTGCTGGTGGATGCCCTTCGTGAGCTGGGGGCAACTATAGATTACCTGCAGCAGGAAGGATATCCGCCGCTCAGGATCGGTGGTTTTATCGGCAGTGGTAAAAAGCATCTGAAGGTGCGCAGCGATATCAGCAGTCAGTATATTTCAGCCCTGCTCATGCTGGCGCCTTTGCTGCCGAATGGTTTGGAACTGGAGCTTGAAGGGAAGATCGGGAGTAGGCCTTACATTGAGATGACGCTCTCGCTGATGCAGCACTTCGGGGTTTCGGCTACGTTTGAAGAGAATACGATAACAGTACCACACCAAAACTATAAACCGGCTTCTTTTGCGGTTGAGCCCGACTGGTCGGCGGCAAGTTATTGGTATAGTATGGTGGCATTGGCCAGAGAGGCAGATGTTCTGCTGCCAGGCCTGAGAGAAAACTCTTTCCAGGGCGATCGTGCGATTGCTGACATTATGAGCCGCCTGGGAGTTTATACAGAATTCACGTCACAGGGTGTTCGCCTCACCAAGAAGCACTGCGAAAAAAGAGTAGCCTACGATTTTACAAATTGCCCCGATCTGGCCCAAACTATAGTTGCCTTATGTGCTGCGCTGGGCGTAACACTGGAGATGACGGGACTTGAGAGCCTGCGCATTAAGGAAACCGACCGTATTCAGGCTTTGCAAATTGAGGTGCTAGGCATGGGTGCCTCGCTGGAGGAAATGACACCGGGCGTTTTCAGGATGGAGCCTGCCATACTTACCAGGCGGGAGCTTACCTTCCGCACTTACCAGGACCACCGCATGGCCATGGCTTTTGCACCTGTTGCCTTACTGGAGCCGGTAACTATACAAGAGCCGGATGTGGTGCGGAAATCTTACCCCAGGTTTTGGGAAGATCTGGAGAGGGCAGGGTTTGAGGTGATCAGGAATTAGAAAGCTCCTCTTACAAATATTACAGGTAAATTACTACTGCGCTAGTTGTTCTGATTGATCAGGTTCACAATTACTTTTACCATTGTGTCTTTTTCCAATGGGTTGCTTTCAGCTATAAGTAAGGTTAATGCGACGAGTGCATTATCAGCAATACGTTTGTGACCGTGGGCATCGTACAGCAGGTTGTTTTTCATTTATGGTATAACCTTCTACTAAATGCTGGCGCAACACATTGGTAGCCCATATTCTGAACTGTGTGCCGCGCTTGGACTTTACTCTATACCCTACAGATATAATTACGTCAAGGTTGTAATACATAGTGAGGTAAGATTTACCGTCCTCGGCAGTATGTCGGAATTTCCGACATACTTGATCTTCCTCAAGTTCACCCTCTTTAAAGATGTTGCGGATATGCTCGGTGATAGTAGGGCGTCCTTTATCAAATAGTAAGGCCATCTCTTTCTGTGTCAGCCATACAGTTTCCTGTTGCAGCTTTACATCTATAGTTGCCTGCCCCGCTTCGGTTTCGTAAATGAATACTTCTCCTACGTTCTTGTTCATAGTCATAAAGTCAGAATAACTGATTAAGATACAACACTTCTAACTTCCTCTACCACTCCCTGCAAATACGCTGGGGCCTTTGCTAATCTGCTGCCGTACCAGCTAAACATCTCCCCATCCACCACTTTTATAGTTGCTCGCGGGCACAGTGCCTGAAATTCGGCAATATGCTCTTCCTTGAACGGGTAAGGTTCTGATGATAAGAGAATAAGCTGCGGGTTGGCTTTTTGCAGTTGTTCAGGGGTAATTTCGGGGTAACGCGCTATTTCAGAAAAAACGTTAGCAAAGCCGCAGCGCTGTAGAATATGATCGATGATGTTGTGGCTGCCGACGGCCATGTAGGGTTTGCGCCAGATGAAGTAAGCTGTGTTTATAGTGGGTTGCAGCGGCTGCAGGTTCTTAAACCCGGATGCTATAGTTGTGGCGAGTTGAACTGCCCGAGCATCTGTGCCTGTTAGTGTACCTACCTGCCGCATCATTTCCAGTGAGTCTTCCAGCGTATAAATGTCGCTCATCCAAACCGGGTATTTTGCCTGCAGCTGCTCAATACCTTCCTTATAGTTTTCTTCTTTGTTGCCGATAATCAGGTCGGGTTGGAGCTGGTCAATTACATCGAACTTAAAGTTTTTGGTGCCACCAACTATAGTTTTCTGTTTTACCTGTGCTCTGGGATGAATACAGAATTTAGTAACGCCAACTATACGGTCAGCCAGGCCCAGGTCGAAGAGGAGTTCGGTTTGTGAGGGCACCAGCGATACAATACGCTGCGGAAGCTGTGGCAGCGAGAGCTGATTGCCCATCTGGTCAGTAAAGATCAAGGATAAAGGAATAAAGATGAATAAGTAATTACTTCGCGGTTATGGTTTTGCAAAGTACAGTTTGTGACGCTGCTTCAGGCCGTAAACAGGAACCAGTGATGTAAGCACATCTTTAATGGTCAGCCCGATAGATCTTCTCCTGATCTCAACTATAATTACTACGTACACGAGCAGCGATGCGAAAATCAGGGTGGTAATCTCAGCTGTGCTGTTGTTGCTGATGTAAATGGTCAGAGCCGTCCAGGGCAGCACCATCAGAAGCCAGAAGACATAACGGTTCATAATGAAAGTGCTTTTATGGTTTAGCAAAGTATAAACGGCGCCACTCGTGGTAACCCACACCCGGAACTATAGCTTTTATAGTTGACGCCAGGTTCATGCCCAGCTGCCTCCGGCGGATATTAACCGTGATCAGGTTAAGTACAACGGTGTTGATGGCGAATACCCACGGGAAAGGAGCATCTTTGCGAACCAACACTGTAATAACAAGGACTAGCCACGGGAGCCAGATCAGAAGCCAGAACTGATAGCGTTTCATAGGAGTAGCGTTTATACCTTTAAATTACAATATTCTGTTAAAAAACAAAACCCTGGCACTACTTAGTAATACCAGGGTTTATAGTTGGCCGGAGCTTCTATTTTAAATAGCGGAAATCCTGCTTGTCTTCTATTTTCAGGATTGTTTCGTAGATCAGCTTGATGACATTTTCTACGTCGTCTTTATGCACGGTTTCTACGGTAGTGTGCATGTACTTGAGCGGAAGTGAGATCAGGGCGGAAGCAACTCCGGCGCCTGAATAAGCAAAGGCATCGGTGTCGGTGCCGGTGGCACGTGAAACAGCTGCACGCTGGAACGGAATTTCCTTTTCCTGCGCTGTAGTAATGATCAGGTCGCGAACATTGTTCTGCACTGCCGGTCCGTAAGAAATTACGGGACCTTTGCCACAGTGTATGTCGCCGCTGGTTTTCTTCTCATACATCGGCGATTGTGTGTCGTGGGTTACGTCGGTAATAATGGCCACGTCAGGGTTAATGCGGTGAGCGATCATTTCAGCGCCACGCAGGCCAATTTCCTCCTGCACTGCATTTACAATGTACAAACCAAATGGCAGGTTGTGCTTGCGCTCCTTTATCAGGCGGGCTACTTCGGCAATCATAAAGCCACCAATGCGGTTGTCCAGCGCGCGGCCTACATAGAACTTGTCGTTCATTACCGTAAACTCATCTTCGAAAGTAGCCACGCACCCAACATGAATGCCCATCTGTTCTACCTCCTCGCGGGAACTGGCGCCGCAGTCCAGAAATACGGTTTCTATAGTTGGAGCCTTGTCGTTCTCTACTTTGCGTACGTGTATGGCCGGCCATCCGAAAACTGCCTTTACAATGCCTTTGGCCGTGTAAATGTTCACTCTTTTAGATGGTGCGATCAGGGCGTCGGAGCCTCCGTTGCGCTTCAGGTAAATGTAGCCCTCCGGGGTAATGTAGTTCACAAACCAGCTGATCTCGTCGGCATGTGCTTCAATTACCACTTTGTACTCAGCTCCGGGGTTAATAACACCTACCACAGTGCCGTAAGCGTCTACAAAATGTTCATCTATATAAGGCTTGATGTATTCCAGCCATAGTTTCTGCCCTTCTACCTCAAATCCGGTAGGGGAGGAGTTGTTCAGGTATTTCTGCAGGAAGTCGAAAGATTCTTGTCTCATGCTTGGGTTAATGGAAATTATGAATTAGAAATTACGAGTTATGAATTGTGTGAAGTAAGAATAAAATATACATACGTATCCTTCATAATTCCTAATTCAGCATTCATCATTTAATTACAGTGGAATATTACCGTGCTTTTTGCGTGGCAGTGTTACAGCCTTGTTCTCCAGCATCTTAAATGCTTTTATCAGCTTCGCGCGTGTTTCAGATGGAAGGATAACTTCATCTATAAAGCCACGGTGGGCGGCACGGTAAGGCGTAGCAAACTTCTCTTTGTACTCCTGTACTTTCTCCGCCAGTTTTGCAGCCGGGTCTTCAGCTTCTGCAATCTCACGTTTGAAGATGATCTCGGCAGCGCCCTGCGCACCCATTACGGCAATCTCGGCAGTTGG
>DATBUF010000232.1:0-5008 GCA_036516435.1 Pontibacter sp. | reverse complement strand
TCTTTTACATACCAGACAATGCGGCGCGCCATAGCACCGGCAATCTGGCGGAACAACACCTCCGGCCCCGCAGTAGATTCTACCACAACCGTAGTGCGCTCGTTCTGGGTACTTGATTTTGGGTGCCAGGCTACAAAGTAGTTGCCCGGATGATATTTAAAATACTTTACAATACCTGAAACCGGGTTACGTGTTACGTGCACGTTTATCGGCGACATAAAGATGGAGATCTGCTTACGTTTATCTTTAAAGTATTCGGGTTCTTCTACTTCCTCTATCACCACCACTTTACCGTCGGCTGGTGCAATCAGCAGGTCTTCGTGCAATAACAGGTTGCGGTACGGGCTCCGGAAAAACTGAAGTATAAGCAGGAACAGAACTGCAGACACACCGGAGAAGATCTTGTTGAAGGTATTGTTTTCGGCGTTGAAGTTGTAAAGCAACAAATTGAGCACCAACAAGATAAGCAATGTAAAAAACAGTATCCTTCGTCCTTCTTTATGAATTTTCATTAGTGTGTGATATAATTACTGCAGCTACTTTTAAAGTCATAATAGCCCATCCAGTTTCGTAGATGGGCTATTATCTGCATCAAAAATATATAAACTTTCGATTACTTTTATAAAAATCTTAGTTTAGAAGCCTCCGCGGTACTTGTAAGTCATAGCTACCTTGTCGATTGCCACGATATAAGCAGCAATGCGCATGGGTACATTATACTTCTGCGAAGCTGCATACACCCGCTCAAACGACTCTTTCATGATGCGCTCGGCGCGCTCGTTTACGCGGTCCAGGGTCCATTTAAAGCCCATGCGGTTCTGCACCCATTCAAAGTAAGACACCGTTACTCCACCTGAGTTTGCCAGAATATCCGGCACCACCATAATGCCCTTTTCGTTGATGATCTTATCTGCCTTGTAAGAAGTAGGGCCATTGGCACCCTCCACAATCAGGCGGGCCTGAATCTTATCTACGTTCTTATCTGTGATCACATCCTCTACAGCAGCCGGCACAATAACGTCTACTTTCGATGTCAGCAGGTCTTCCGGGTCTATCTGCTCGGCTCCTTTGTAGCCTTCCAGGCGGCCGCTGTGTGCATTTCTATAGTTGATGGCGTCTTCAATATCGATGCCGTTATCGTTCCAGTAAGCACCACTTACATCGCTCAGCCCCAGTATTCTCACGCCGCGCTCTGCCATTAACTTGGCAGCCCACGAACCTACGTTCCCAAAACCCTGCACTGCAGCCGTAGACTTTTTAGGGTCCATGCCCAGTTTCTCCATAGCTGCCAGCGCCGATACCATTACCCCGCGGCCTGTTGCCTCTACCCTGCCCAGCGAGCCACCCAGCACCAGCGGTTTGCCGGTTACCACAGCATGCACCGTAGAGCCCTTGGTTTTAGAGTACTCGTCCATCAGCCAGGCCATTTCGCGCGGACCGGTACCCATATCCGGCGCCGGAATATCCTGGTCCGGGCCAAAAATATCGATCAGCGACTGGGTATAGGCTCTGGTCAGGCGTTCAATCTCTCCGGCCGACATAGCATAAGGGTCGCAGATGATACCGCCTTTGGCTCCGCCGTACGGAATATCTACCACAGCGCACTTCCAGGTCATCCAGGCAGCAAGGGCTTTTACTTCATCCAGAAACACATCCGGGGCATAGCGGATACCGCCTTTAGAGGGGCCAAGTATCGTGGAGTGCACTACGCGGTAGCCTTCAAACACGCGCACTTTCCCGTCGTCCATGGTTACGGGCACGTTCACGATTACCTGGCGGGCAGGCGACTTGAGTACGTTGTAGGTTTCTTCGTCTAGGCCCAATACCTCGGCAGCGATATTGAAGCGCGACATCATAGATTCGAAGGGGTTCTCTCGGTCCTTTATGGGGGCTGGCTCTTTGTATAACATTATTTAATCTTTTGATGTGATCAATGATAAGATTTAAAACAACTATATACTACATACGGCAGCCCTCGTCTGAGGCTACAAAAATCAGAAGATCTGCAGAAAAGCAACTATAAACGGGATCACCATAATCAGGCTGTCGAAGCGGTCGAGGATGCCGCCATGGCCGGGCAGCAGGGTGCCCGAGTCTTTAATATCGAGGCTGCGCTTCAGCTGCGACTCTACCAGGTCGCCGAGCACACCAAAAATGGCAACCAGAATGCCAATGCCCATCCATTGGTACAGCGCAAGTTCGTTAAGGTAAACAGCCAGCACATAAGCAACGCCCAGCGTGAGCAGCATGCCGCCAGCCCAGCCTTCCCAGGTTTTACCCGGCGATATGCGCGGAAATAATTTACGTCGGCCAAAGTTTTTGCCGGCTATGTAAGCACCTGTGTCCGAAGCCCAGATCAGCAGCATCAGCCCCAGTATGGGTTGCCAGTCGTAGGTGCCCTGCACGTAGCCCAGCTTGTGCAGCAGGCCAAACGGCAGCGCCACATACAAAACGCCTAAAAGTGTAAAAGCAATGTTGGTAAACGGTTGCGGTTGCTTGCGGTATAGTTCCAGCACAAACACAAGCCCCAGCAGCGGCAAGGTCAGGTACAGCAGCTCAGATGGCAACAGTCCCTTCTCTATCAGAAACACCAGGATGTAAAATGCGCCACCCAGGGCTACCCCCAGGGCCTTGTTTGGTTTGATGCCTTGTGTAGCTGCCAGTTTATAGAACTCCAGCAGGCCAAGCACAGTAAGCCCCAGAAAAAGCAAAAAGTAAGTCCACTCGCTTGCCAGTATACTGCCTACAAAAAGGGTGGCACCCAGTACCCCTACTATAATCCGCTGGTTTAAATTACTAAGTCCCGAAATCTTGTTGCTCATGTAGTAGAGGATGCATTTGGAGCAATAAAGGTATGAAATAATCTATATTTATGCCGGAGATTCGGCTATAGTTTCAGGCAGAGGCTCCGGCCGCAGCGGCACCTTCCTGAATTCTTTGTACAGGTAATACAGCAGCCCGGCACTCAGCACCACCGAGAGCAGCACACTCCACCAATCCATCGGCTCTGTTGATTCCACATCGAACTTGGCGGCGCCTGTTTGCTGCAGGTACAGCATCAGTACTGTAAAACCATTATTAAAGAAGTGCGCCACAATGGGCACGCTTATGCGCCCCGACCAGAAGTACAAATAACCAAACAGCGCGCCGAGCACAGCACGTGGCACAAACCCGAAAAACTGTACGTGTATGGCGGCAAACACCAGCCCCGCAATCCAGATGGCAGCGTGCGGGTTGCCGGTCCAGCGGTGCAGTTGCTTTTGCAGCACGCCCCGGAACACGATCTCCTCGCCAATGGCCGGAACTACAGCAATCACCAGCAAGCCTACCAGCAGTTTCGGGATATCATTAAACTGTGCGATCAGCTTTGTCAGCTCCGCCATTTCGTCTTCTTTAGCACGTGCCCAGCGCTCAAACTCCTGCATAAACTCCGGAAAGTGCAGTTTCGCGTTCCAGTTAATTACCACCGAGTTGGCCGGCATAATCACGATCATCAGCACACCCGCCAGCAGTACCAGCAACGGCGCTACCGGCATCTTCCAGTTCAGGTAAGGCTCTACCCTATACTTTAACACCCGCAGCATAAAAAGCGGCGCCACCACAAAAGACAGGAACTGGATAACCCCCTGCAACAGCAGCATAATGTTGCGCCCGCTTGGGTGCGCGGCAGGGTCCAGGGCTATAGTTGGCATCTGGGCAATGTTGATATCAAATACGATTGTTGCCAGTATTGCAAACACAAAGCTACCCACAAAGTAGCCACCAATCATAAACACCAGCAGCAGCAGGATCACATAAATCGGGTGTGTCTCTTTAGAGATGAAACCTTTCATACAGAAGTTTAGGTTTTAATGACGTAAATTTACGCGAATAATTAATTTTTGCTTTGGTAAAGATAGCGAACATAGAGTTAGGCGAGTTTCCGCTGTTGCTGGCACCTATGGAAGACGTGAGTGATCCGCCCTTCCGGAAAGTGTGCAAAGCCAACGGCGCCGACCTGATGTACACCGAATTCATTTCCTCTGAAGGTTTGATACGAGACGCAGCCAAAAGCGTCCAGAAATTGGACATTTTTGACTACGAACGCCCTATTGGCATCCAGATATTTGGCTCTGATATTGAGTCGATGCGCGAGGCGGCCATTGTGTCGTCGCAGGCCGGGCCAGACCTGATCGATATTAACTATGGCTGCCCGGTAAAGAACGTGGCCTGCAAAGGTGCAGGTGCCGCCCTGATGCGCGATGTACCCAAAATGGTGAAGATGACCGAGGAAATTGTGAAAGCCACGCACCTGCCCGTTACCGTTAAAACCCGCCTGGGCTGGGACGAAGACACCAAATACATTGTAGAAACTGCCGAGCGCCTGCAGGACATTGGCATAAAGGCCCTGAGCATTCATGGCCGCACACGCGTGCAGATGTACAAAGGCGAGGCCGACTGGAGCCTGATTGCGGAAGTGAAGAACAATCCGCGCATGCACATTCCCATCTTCGGCAACGGTGATATTGATTCTCCGCAGAAGGCGCTGGAGTACCGTAACAAGTATGGTGTGGATGGCATCATGATTGGCCGTGCCAGCATTGGCTACCCGTGGATCTTTAATGAAATTAAACACTACATGGCTACCGGCGAGATGCTGCCCGGACCAACGCTGGAAGAGCGCGTAGCCGTTTGCCGCCAGCACTTTACCCACTCCCTGGAATGGAAAGGCGACAAGCTGGGCATTTTTGAGATGCGCCGCCACTATACCAATTACTTCCGTGGGTTGCCGCATTTTAAGCCGCTCCGTATGAGGCTGGTGCAGTCCGAAGACATCCAGGAAATTTACGACACCCTGGATGAGATCGCCCACACCATGAGCTACGCTGAGCTAGAGAGTTGATTTCAGATAACTATACTTTAAAGCGCCTGTTGCGAATTGCAGCAGGTGCTTTTTTTATATGGACCAGTGATTAAGGGGATTCTTCTGATTATTAGGATTCCTTTCTGAATCAGGATTTACAGGATT
>DATBUF010000231.1:0-8600 GCA_036516435.1 Pontibacter sp. | reverse complement strand
CCGAAACCGACAAGGTCTGGTGCCACGACATGGTAGTCATCAGCATAATGCGACAACACTCCCTGCCAGTTTGAGCTGGCACTTGCGCCCGGGCCGCTGCCGTGAAGGAAAAGGATTGTTTCGCTGTTGCCCGCCAACCGCATGTCTCTGAAGTTAGCTAACCCCTTCAGGTTACCAACTCGGATAGTTGCCGCTGCGCCTATACCGCTGGCCATCATATAGGTAACAGAGGCCACATTCAGGGCGATCTGGTGGGCAGCGAGCTCTTTAGCACCTAGCCAGCCGATCATAATGGCTGAAAAACCAAAGGCGCCCATTTCAAACAGCATTTGTCCAGAGATTGGTAGCCCTAGTTTAAAGATGCGGTACATGTGTATGAAGGAAAGATGGCGTAGCCGCAGGAAATGCCTGAAAACCTCGAAACGCTTCGCATAAAGTACCCAGGTTGCCATCATTACAGCCATTACAACCCTGGATATAAGGGTGGCCCATGCGGCCCCGATCATGCCCATTTCCGGGAAGCCCAGCTTGCCCCAGATCAGGAGGTAGTTCAGCACAACGTTCAGCAAGTTCGCTACTATAGTGATGTACATGGACTGTTTGGTAAACGAAAGTCCTTCGGCAAACTGCTTAAACGCCTGAAACAGCATGAAAGGCACCATCGACAAGAACAACACATTTACGTAGGGTACAGCCAGTTTTACCACCTCTTCCGGCTGGTTGAGGTGCGTGATATAGGGAGAAAGAACGTAGCCTACCGCAAACAACACGATACCCAGCAGCAAGTTAGAGAGCAGGCCATTCAGGAGCAGCAGCGAGATGCGGGTATAGTTGCGGCGCCCCTCGGCAGCGGCAATCAGTGGCGTGATGCTGAACGAAACGCCCATCCCGAACACCATCACAATCATGAAAATGCTGTTACCCAGCGAAGCAGCTGCAAGCGGAACCGTCCCGATCTGCCCCACCATCAAGCTATCGACCACGCTAACCAGCGTATGGCCCAACTGACTGAGCACTACCGGGTAGGCTAGTAAAAATGTTTTAGAAAAATGTCCTTTATAAGTTGATAACTGCATAACTCTCCTGAATGGGACTGCAAAATTAGCAGTTTTCCGCCGGAAGGTCTGCTTAAAATCAATGTTTATACTTTGGTCGGGAGTTGTAGTTGCAGCAACGCTTCCCTTAAGCGAGTCATAGCTTCCTGAAGATCAGCGCGTTTCACTGCAAATGACATCCGTACATGCCCGATGCCGCCAAACAGATCGCCATTAGCCACCTGAAGCTTGTATTCCTGCTGCAGGTGGTGGCACAGGTCAGCTGTAGTGGCAATTTTGTCGCCTTTTGAGGTGGTACTGCCAAGGTAATGACTCAGGTACGGGAAAAAATAATAAGCGCCTTCCGGTTCAAAAAAGGATACGTGAGGTATGGCTGCCAATCCCTGCTGCATCAGCAGGCGGTGTTCTTTCAGCACTTTCAGCATAGGTTGCAGGGCTGCAGTTGCATGCTGCAGGGTAGCAGTTGCGGCCTCCTGCACAAACATACTGACACCCGAAAAGGTACTTGCCTGAAAATCAGCACACTGACGGATGATTTCCTGCGAAGCTACGATGTAGCCAATGCGCCAGCCTGACATGGCGAAGTTTTTGGAAAAGCCATTCACCACGATTATTCTTTCCTGCGGCCCTTGGCAGGCAAGGGCAGAAGTAAAAGGCTTACCGTAAGTAGCAAGGTCGTAAATCTCATCACAAATCAGGTAAAGGTTTGGGTAATCCTGAAGCAGGGCTATAAGCGGCTCCAGCTCCTCCTGGCTATACATACGTCCGGCCGGGTTGCCGGGGTTGGTCAGCAAAAGTATTCTGCTTCGGTGTGTAAGCTTTTCGCTTATGGCTGCTGCAGTCAGTCTATAGTTATCAGCAGGTGTAGTTGGTACAGTTACCAGCCTGCCTTTGCTATACCGGAGCAGCTCGTTAAAACCGAACCAGGCAGGGGTGGGTATTATCACTTCATCTCCCTCGCGAAGCAGCACGGTAAACAGGTTAAACAGCGCCTGCTTGGTGCCCGGTGTAACCAGTACCTGCCCGGGTGCTATAGTTGCTTCGTCCTTGGTATAGCGATCTGCAATCGCTTTCCTGAGTAATGCCTCTCCTTCGGCTGGGCCATAAAAAGTCTTGCCGTGATGCAGCGCCGAGATGGCCGCAGCTGTAGCCACTTCCGGACTCCTGAAATAGCTTGCTCCCGATGCCAGGTTTAGGGTGGTCATGGTAAGTGCGGTGTAAATAAAACATCGGCAAAATAGGCCTTTTTATCCATAAACATACCTGCTGTTTTTAAGTTGCAGGTATCACCGAGCTCAGCAGGCTGGCTAAGCGTAAATTTATAGGAGTTCTCCGTATGGATGGCTTCCCAGGCACCCAGTCTGAACGTTTGCTGACAAGCTTCCAACTGAATTTCCTGCTCCTGCAGGCTCACCAGGTAACTTCTCATAACACCCTGCTGCGGATCATAGAGGGGGAAATGTCTGAATTGCCCGAGTTGGATGTTACCACCAAGTTCGCGGTTAATGCGCGTGAGCAGGTTCAGGTTAAAGGCAGCTGTTACGCCACTTGCATCGTTGTAAGCTCTTAGAATAATGTCCGGGTCTTTGCGCAGGTCCATGCCCACCAGCAGCAGGTCGCCGGGCTGCATGTAAGCACTTACCCGTTGCATAAAAGCTGTCCGGTCTTCGGGGCTGAAATTGCCGATATTGGAGCCGAGGAAGAACAAAACTTTACGACCTTTCTGAGTATTACAGATCCACTCTAAGGCACTGAAGTAATCGCCAACCACTGCATGTACGGGCAACTCGGGTAATTCCTGTTGCAGGCTTTCGCTTAGATCCACCATAGCATCTCCTGAAATATCCACGGGAACATACTCAACTACTGCCTTTTGCTGCAGCAGCTGGCGAAGTATGATTTTGGTTTTCAGGCCATCGCCGGCACCAAGATCTATTAGCTGGAACGGGCCTGCTGCTGCCAGCTGCGTAGCTATAGTTTGCTGGTGGGTGGTAAACACTTCGCGCTCGCAGGCTGTAAGGTAGTATTCGGGCAGGTGCATAATTTTCCGGAACAGGCGACTTCCTTCGCCATCATAGAAATACTGTGAGGAGAGTTGTTTTACAGGCTGGCTCAGGCCCCTGATTACATCCTGCAGAAACTGGCTGGTCAGGCCGTTGCCGGAGAGCGGTTGGCTTACCTGGGTCAGTTGTGCAGTGGTTGGCTGGTGTAGTGGCATTGGGTTTATCTGTTGGCTAGCCGGATGCCGGTGAACTGCCAGCGCTTATCCGGATGAAAGAAATTACGGTAAGTGGTGCGGATATGATTGGCCGGTGTGGCACAGGACCCACCCCGCAACACCATCTGGTTGAGCATGAATTTGCCATTGTACTCCCCGAGTGCGCCCGGAGCTTTCGAGAAGCCCGGATACGGGTGGTAAGCTGAATAGGTCCATTCCCAGGCATCGCCGTATAGTTGCAGCAAGCCCTGCTGACCAGCTTTGGCCGCTATAGGTTCGTATATGCCTGCATCTGCAAAATTGCCTTCTGCTGGCGGATGTACCTGTGCGGCTGCTTCCCATTCAAACTCGGTGAGCAGACGCTTGCCCGCCCAGTTAGCGTAGGCATCTGCTTCGTAAAAACTGATGTGCGTTACCGGCTCACCGGGGTTAAGCTCCTGCAAGCCATGCAAGGTGTAGCGGTACCATTTGGTGTTTTGCTTTAACCAGTAAAGTGGTGATCTCCAGTTTGATGTTTTAGCTAAGGTAAAGCCTTCATCTAACCAGTGCCTATAGTCAGTGTAGCCGTTGTCCTCCATAAACTCCAGGTACTCGCCGTTCGTCACCAGCCTGTTCATCACCTGAAAGTCCTGCAGCAGCACCTGGTGTACGCCGAGTTCATTGTCGAAACAGAACCCTTCATGCTGGTGCCCGATGGTATAAATGCCGCCTGGTACATCCACAAAAGTTGCCGCTATAGTTGGTGTGGCTGGTTGTGCCGGGGCATGCGTGTAAGTAGGTAGGAGCGGGTTAGTGCTCAGGATATACTTGATGTCGGTCAGCAGCAGTTCCTGGTGCTGTTGTTCGTGCTGCAAACCCAGTTCCAGTACAGGCAGCAGCTGGTTGAGTGTGGCCTCATTGGGGTTCTGGAGTAGGTCCTGCAGGTGCTCGTCTACGTACGCGCGGTAGCGGTGTACCTCGCGCAAAGGCGGGCGCGTAAGGGTGCTCCGCTCGGCCCGCTGCACCCGGTTACCTACTGCATTGTAGTAGGAGTTAAACAGGTAACTATAGTTCGGGTGAAAAACCTTATAGTTGGGCAGGTAAGGCTTCAGCACAAATTCTTCGAAAAACCAGGTGGTATGTGCCATGTGCCATTTAGGCGGACTTACATCCAGCATGGGTTGCACCACAGTGTCTTCAGGCTCAAGCGGGCTGCAGATCTGTTCGGTTCTGGATCGGATCTGTGTATACCTGTGCTGGGTTGTGCTCAGATCGGTAGTAAGTAATATCATAGTTTCGGGTGCTAGCGGTGCATAAGATCAACAAATACAGCGGCAGTATGTTGTACGCAACAAGCTATAGTTGCGTGGTGCTGCAATTCGCAAAAGTGGTTGGGCTGCGTACGTATATCTGTTACCTTTGATCTGACTTTAACGCAAGAGTTCTATAACGATGGCCCTGCACTGCACTTTTGTACCCCATACACTTCGCTTTAAATTTGATGCGCGTACCTCGCGTGGCGCTATTTCGGAGCACCGGGTTTATTACCTGAAGCTCTGGCATACGGCGGCTCCTGCCACAGTGGGAGTAGGCGAATGTGCCCCGCTGGCTGGGTTAAGTATAGACCACCGGCCGGACCTGGAAGCGAAGCTGGAGCAGGCATGTGGGCAGTTTAACCAGATGGAGCTAGAAGCAACAAATTTGCAGGAACTTACAGAGGCCTTACAACTGGAGGAATGGCCCGCCCTGCAATTTGCCTTCGAAACTGCCTTGCTGGACCTGCAGCATGGTGGCAGGCGGGTGCTGTACCAAAACGAGTTTAGCGCCGGGGCAGCAGGCATTCCCATCAACGGCCTCATCTGGATGGGCGATAAGCAATTCATGCAGGAGCAGATCACGCAAAAGCTGGCGCAAGGCTATAGTTGCTTAAAACTGAAGATCGGGAGTCTTGATTTTAAAACGGAACTGGAGATACTGCAGCACATACGGGAGGTTGCTCCTGAGAAAGAACTAACGATACGGGTCGATGCCAATGGTGCCTTTGCGCCGGAAGAAGCCTTTAAGAAACTGGAACGACTGGCCAGGTATGACCTCCACTCCATAGAGCAGCCCATTAAGCAGGGGCAGTGGCAGGCCATGGCCGAGTTGTGTGCCTATACGCCTGTACCGATTGCTTTAGATGAAGAGCTGATTGGCGTACTGAACCCGGAAAAACAGGCAGCAATGCTGGAAACTATAAGGCCACAGTACATCATTCTGAAACCAACCCTTGTCGGCGGCCTGCAACAGAGTGCCGCATGGATTGTGCTTGCCGGGAGCAGCGGCATTGACTGGTGGATGACCTCCGCGCTGGAATCGAACATTGGCCTGAATGCCATCAGCCAGTTTACTGCCAACTATAGCCCTGACATGCCACAGGGGCTTGGTACCGGCCAGCTCTACCACAACAACATTGCCTCGCCCTTACATATTGAGCAGGGGCAACTCTGGTACAGGGCAGGCGAGGGCTGGGGCGAACTATAGTCTATAGTTTAAAGGTACTGTTCCAGCAGCAGCTGTTTTACACGCTCCATCCCGGTGCTGGCTTTGTCCTCGATCAGGTGCAGGTTCGGGCGCTTTCTTACAGCAGGCAGGTGCGGGTCCACTACAAACACGGGTACATCCTCCGGCACCAGGTCTACCAGACCGGCGGCAGGGTAAACAACCAGCGAGGTGCCCACTACCAGGAAAATATCAGCCTGTAATGTTTCTTCCACGGCTTGCTCCATCAGCGGAACAGGCTCCCCGAACCACACTATATTGGGCCGTAGCTGTGAGCCGCGCTCGCACTTGTCACCTTTTTTCAGCTCCCAGCCCTCGATGGAGTACACCAGTTTTTCGTCCAGGGTGCTGCGGCTTTCGAAAAGTTTGCCATGCAGGTGCAGCACATGCGTAGAACCGGCCCGCTCGTGCAGGTCATCTACGTTCTGAGTAATGATCCGAACCTCAAAATCCTTCTCCAATTCTGCAAGTGCCAGATGGCCGGCGTTAGGCTTTACGTCTGCCGCATTTTTGCGCCGCTGGTTATAGAAATCCAGCACGAGTTCCGGGTTTTTGCGCCAGCCTTGCGGCGAGGCCACTTCCATTACATCATATCCTTCCCAAAGACCATTCGCATCCCGGAAAGTAGCAATTCCGCTCTCAGCACTGATGCCGGCTCCCGTAAGTACTACCAGTTTTTTCTTCATACATCATCATTGTTTAGATGCTATACCGCACTACCACCTATAAGGTAGCAATAATGTGCCTTGTAAACTATACGCTGCCAAACTATAGATTGATTGCAGCGAGTTAAGAATGTGTACTATTCTGATATACACACTACAGGCTATGTTACGACATTAGTTTATACTACTTTTGAAATATAGTTAGTTTTGAATGTTTGTAATTATTTTGATGAGAAAGTTTGTGTTTTTCAGAAGCGTCATCTAAATTGCAGTACATCAATCAAATAGAATTGTAATAATTTGTAGTAGTATCGTAGCTGATGATAAGTTTGCCCCCTATGGAATTATACTTGAAACAGAATGGTTTAGGTTGGCATGTAAATTGGTTACATACTGGATATAAAACTTTTAGCCGATGTTAGATCTACTCAATTTTGTCGCTTTGTCAGGTGTTTTCAACGTTCTGTTCTTTTGGTATGCCTCTACCAAGATGAAATCGAAAGCAGATCCTGTAAAGACGCTTGTTGTATCTTTTGTATTTTCCATTCCGCTCAGCTTCCTGCTGATTGGTGTGTATACAACAATGCTGATTTATGCCGCTAAAACCGGCGCAAGCGAAGATGCGATGTGGGAGTATATGGAACAGGAAGAGCTTCAGTAGTAGAGTCCTGGTACATATTGTAAAGGAATGTGCGCGGCAGCCTGAAAAGGCTGCCGTTTGTTGTTTATAGTTAGTGCTTTAGTCGTGTTGTAATGAGTTTTCTTGCTGGCTGATCTGTTGTTTTTATTGTTATTGCTTGCCTATAGTTGCTGGTTTGAACTAAGCCTGTTGTTTCTTAGCATCTTTTATTCCTGGGAGCTTTACTTGCCTATAGTTTCATAGTTCACTTGGCTCTCTCGGGCCGAGCGGCCCCGTCTTCGGGCATCGCGCTGCTGCCTTCTTGCTATCCTCCTGCCTCGGATTGCCTGCGGCACCGCAATAAGTCAAAGGCGCTCAACCCAAAGACTGTGATCATCTCGATAGCTACTGTTCATCTATAGTTAGAACTGCTATAGTTGCATGGCCTTTCTCGTGGTAGAAGATCCGTAGGGACAGGTCGCGACCTGTCCGCTCTTGGTCTGTAACTATGAAACTATAGCTGCAACTATAGCTCAGGCAGAAGTTTATTGCTGGCGCGGGTTTGCAACCCGTGTCTAACCATGATGTTGAGTTTGTAACTCAACTGGCCCAGAGGGCAAAACTATAGGCGGGCACAATAATAGGCTGTAACTATAAAACTATAACCGCAACTATAGCAATGGCAGCAATTCCCCTATCGGGAGGGGTTAGGGGTGGGTTATAGCTAGGGCCTGATTTTCCAATTCCACAAGATCCTTTCAGGATGACAGATGGAGAAGAAGAACAGTAACTCCACTCCCTGGACTACCGAGAACGCTTGTCTGAAGGTAGCGAGCGTAGCACTAAGGGTAACTGGACAACCGAAACTATAGAACTATAGCCAGCGCAATTACCTGTCCTTTCAGGCCAGCTGCGTTACAAACTCAACATCATAGTTAGTCACGGGTTGCAAACCTGCGCCAGCAGCAAAGCAGGACCTGTGAAACTACAGCCCAAACTATAGCAAAGGTCAAATCCTACTATTTCGTTAAATCTACCTTAATCTCAGCTCAGAAAAATCACACCAACACAAAATTCACAGTTCAGACTATAGACGGTAGAGGTAACTAATGCAACAACAAAACAGGCAAACTATAGCTGACAGCTGCCTCGCCATCCTAATAACTTCCTCAGGACAAGATCTTTAAAGAATCACGCTGAATAAGAGTAGTTCCCTGGTAACGGCCTTCACGGGGGCCATTCTCCAGTTTCAGAACACCACGGGGGCAGACGTGGGCACAGATGCCGCAGCCGACGCAGGAGGAACGGATAATGGGTTCGCCTTTCTGGGCATACCAGCGTACATCGATTCCCATTTCACAGTAAGTAGAACAATTACCACAGGAGATACACTGCCCGCCATTGGTAGTAATCCGGAACCTGGAAAAATGCTTCTGTAAAATACCCAGGTAAGCAGCCATCGGGCAACCGAACCTGCACCACACCCTGTTCCCCAAAATCGGGTAAAAACCCACACCAATTAC
>DATBUF010000230.1:0-8969 GCA_036516435.1 Pontibacter sp. | reverse complement strand
GCGCACGCGGGTGTTGTTGCTCAGGCTGCATTTCTATGTTTACGCAAAGGCGAACTATAGTTTGTTTCAGAACTATAGCAATATCTTTTTCATGACCACCATGCCCCTGTATTCCGGCTTCATAGTTTCAAAGTCGAGCCGGCAATTTCCGTAGCGCGTGTAGCCGTCTTGCTCGTAGAACCGAATCACGTCGTGGCTGCTGTCCATAGCTTTCAGCCAGATTACCCCTTTATGGTGTTCTTTGGCAACCTGCGTGGTAAAGTCCAGCACCTGTCTGCCTATCCCCTTCCCCGACATTGCTTTTGTCAGGTAAATGCGCTCCAGTTCCAGCGCTTCCCCAGGCGTGTGGCCTTCCACCTCACTGTGCAGGTTCAGTTTCAGAAAGCCTGCCAGTTCTGTATCGGCATAAATCAGGTAGAAGGCGGCATTGGCATCTTCCAGCTCTTTTTTCAGGGCAGCATCGCTGAAACTATGTTCCACGTACCAGGCACCGCGATCGTTCCACAAGTGCAGGTAATGGTCTCCGTATGCCTGCAGGGCAATGTCCTGTAAAGTGTGCAGGTCGGTAATGGAACAGGGTACAATGGATACAGCTGGCATATGTTTTATAGTTTGACTGATTTTTATTTCAAGTGTAACGAGGAGTTTATCACAGGCTATCGTTCTATAGTTAGCTATAGTTGCAGATTTGGGTTAAGCCTATAGTTTCATAGCCTCTTTTATTCCAGGGAGCTTTACTTGCCCTTTGTTTTATAGTTTCCTTGGCTCTCTCGGGCCGAGCGGCCCCGTCTTTGGGCATCGCGCTGCTGCCTTCTTGCTATCCTCCTACGTCGGATTGCCTGCGGCACCGCAACAAGTCAAAGGCGCTCAACCCAAAGACTGTAATCAATTCGATAGTAGCTGCTGTAGCTATAGCTAGAGGAGCTATAGTTGCATAGCTTTTCTCGTGGTAGTAATTTCGTAGGGACAGGTAAACCTGTCCTGCTCATGGTCTGTAACTATAAAACTATAGCTCTCATTATAGTCAATTCTACTGACGCGGGTTTGCAACCCGTGTCTAACTATAGTGTCGGATTTGCAATCCGACTGGGCCGCAAGGCCAAACTATAGCTGGCTACGGTAATAGGCTGGAACTATAAAACTATAACCTCAGCTACAAAACAACCTATGGTATAAGCCTAATCCTGTTCATCCCTTCATCCTGCAAATCCTGATTCAGACAAGTTCATTCAGCAACTATAAAACCATAACTTAAACTATAGCAAAAGTACGGCACTTTGCGGCAAGGGGAAAATGTAAACTATAGTTTGTGTACTAAACAGATTCATAAAATTGTACTCTGAGTCGAAATATCGAGAAAATAATCTCACGACATTATCACCCATAAAACGCTGACTAACAAACTAAAGCAAGTAAAACAACTACAAAATCCGGCCGTATGATGGTGTATAAATTGCACAAATCATGAGATTGTTACACAGAACTATACCATTCATTATCACCGTATTTCTACTAGGTAGTTGTACTGGTGAAGGCTGGAGCCGCAAAGCGAAAGGTGCTGCCGTAGGTGGTGCTACTGGTGCTGCAGCAGGTGCTGTAGTTGGCGGTACGGAAGGTGCCGTAATTGGAGCCGCGGCCGGCACGGTGGCAGGTGGCGCCATTGGCCGCAAAAAAGATAAGAAGAAAGACCGTAAGCGCTACGAGCAGTACCGCGATAAAGAAAAAGGCGAACAAAGGTAAACGATAGTTTATACACCGCTTTAAAAGTAAAAAGGCTGCCGGTTTATGACCGGCAGCCTTTTCTTATTTCTGCACCTATGCTTACAGGTGAATTACTTCGTCGTAAGCAGCAGCGGCAGCTTCCATTACGGCTTCGCTCATAGTTGGGTGCGGGTGCACCGATTTGATGATCTCATGGCCTGTAGTTTCCAGTTTGCGGGCTACTACCACTTCTGCGATCATCTCGGTTACGTTAGCACCGATCATGTGTGCGCCCAGGAACTCGCCATATTTGGCATCGAAAATAACTTTTACAAAGCCATCTTTTGCGCCGGCAGCGCTCGCCTTACCTGATGCCGAGAACGGGAACTTACCCACTTTTATCTCAATACCCTGCTCGCGTGCAGCCTTCTCTGTAAGACCAACCGAAGCGATCTCAGGAGAGCAGTACGTACAGCCCGGGATGTTGCCATAGTTCAACGGCTCCGGATGCTGGCCTGCTATTTTCTCCACACAAATAATACCTTCGGCAGAGGCTACGTGCGCCAGCGCCGGACCTGGAACGATGTCACCAATCGCGTAGATGCCGTCTACATTTGTTTTGTAGAACTCATCTACTACAACTCTGCCACGGTCTACTTTTATGCCCAGTTCCTCAAGGCCGATGTTCTCCAGGTTGGTCTGGATACCTACCGCCGAAAGTACTACTTCAGCTTCCAGGGTCTGCTCGCCTTTGGCCGTTTTAACAGTTACCTTGCACAGCTCGCCGCTAGTATCCACACGCTCCACTGAAGACTC
Organism: Pontibacter sp.; assembly: GCA_036516435.1. Taxonomy (GTDB): domain Bacteria; phylum Bacteroidota; class Bacteroidia; order Cytophagales; family Hymenobacteraceae; genus Pontibacter. The sequence goes on along the minus strand of DATBUF010000230.1, from coordinate 6,452 downwards.
TGTCATGATCTCGATGCCTGACTTGCGGAAAGACTTGGAAAGCTGACGTGATACTTCTTCGTCCTCAACAGGAACGATGTTTGGCATGTACTCCACTATAGTTACCTTGGTACCCATAGCGTTGTAGAAGTACGCAAACTCCACTCCGATCGCACCGGAACCAACTACTACCATGCTCTCTGGCTTCTTGTCCAACGCCATGGCCTGACGGTAACCGATGATCTTTTTACCATCAATCGGCAGGTTAGGCAGCTCACGTGAGCGGGCACCTGTTGCAATAATAATGTTGGTAGCCTCTACAATATCTTTTTTGCCTTCGGCATTCGTAACCTCTACTTTGCCTTTAGCTACAATTTTACCGGTTCCCATAATCGCATCGATCTTGTTTTTGCGGAACAGGAACTGGATGCCTTTGCTCATGCCATCAGCTACACCACGGCTGCGTTTTACCACGGCGTTAAAGTCTACTGAAGCTTCGCCGATCGTGATGCCATAGTCAGCAGCATGGTTAATATATTCAAAAACGTTCGCGCTCTTCAGCAGGGCTTTCGTCGGGATACAGCCCCAGTTCAGGCAGATACCACCCAGCGACTCGCGCTCGATTACGCCTACTTTCATACCCAGTTGTGATGCACGGATAGCTGCTACATAACCGCCCGGGCCACTGCCAAGCACTACTAAATCGTATTTTGATGCCATAGTTTCTAATTATTAAATGATGAGCAAAATTAAGCGGAAATACTTACTTAGCAAAACCACTATACGGTGCAACTTTGGCATATTGGCAAGATGCACCCGGTACAATGCCGCTACGCCTGCACAAAATCAGTAATTCGCTTTTAAAAGAGGCTGTTAGTGCTGTTCTTTGCACCCTAATTGTACCTATTGCCTTTTTATTGATGAGAAACATTTTACCACTTATACTTTTTATACTCGCATCTTTCAGTGCCTTTGCCCAGAAAACCGCAAAGGATTATTTTATCAGCGGCAACGAGAAATTTAAGGCCGGCAAGTACGCCGAAGCTATCAAGGACTACGACCAGGTACTGAAGCTGGAGCCGAAACATGCTGTTACGTTCGCAAACCGCGGTGTAGCCAAAGACCGCCTGCACGAATACCGCAGCGCCATAGAAGATTTTACGCAGGCCATTACCCTCAACCCCAAGTATACGGAAGCTTACCTGAGCCGAGGCCTCTCCAAGTATAATCTGAAAGATTACCGCAGCGCCCTGCTGGACTACAACAAAGGCATAGAACTGGCCCCCAAAGATGCCAAAGCCTACAACAACCGCGGCCTGGTAAGGTACGGACTAAAAGACTATAGCGGCGCTATTGCAGACTACGATAAGGCACTCCTGCTGAACACCCGCTACGAGGAGGCTTACTACAACCGCGGCGCTCCCAAGTACAACCTCGGCGACAAAGCCGGAGCCTGCGCCGACTGGACCAAAGCCAGACAACTAGGTGTAAAAGAAGCCGACCAGTACCTGAAGAAATTCTGCAAATAACCAACTGGCATCTCAACTATAAACTATAAAGCCCGGCCGCTCCTGATGAGAGTAGCCGGGCTTTATAGTTTATATTATTTTGACAAAACACCATCCGCATAAACACACCGCCGGATGTACTGCCACACTGCTACAGGAAATTATTATTCCGGCGAAACATTTCACAATAACAGGATTCTTCCTTTCGTACAACTTCATAGGTGGCCTTGCCTGTAAACATTATATCTGAATTACGTTAGATAGGGACTGAATTATATTCTGAACTACCTATGAAACCGATATACCTGCAGGCACTGCTTGCACTCATATTTATAAGCATGTCCGGCTGTGCCCGGAAAAACTTCTACGCTAAAACGCCCGTTGTCGATCCTGCTGTTTACAAGCAACTACAGCAGGATCCTGCCGCTTTCGATAGTGTAACTGTGCAGGCAGGCAAACACTATAAAAGCGGCTTTCTGCACCGGCTTTTCTGGGGCACGCATTACCGCCCGGTCTGGTCAGCACCGGTTACACTACCCGTACTCAGACTCGACACCATAAAAGGAGGACTGAAATTTGAAAAGCTGGGCGGCGGGTTTCAGACAACCAGCATGACGCTCTCCGACAGCACTGGGTTTACGTACGCCCTGCGCTCCCTGGATAAAGACCCTGTAAGCGTGGTGCCCGAAGTATGGCAGAAAACCTTTGTGGCAAACATTCTGCGGGACCAGACCTCGGCCATTAACCCTTATGGCGCGTTGGTTATTCCACCATTAGCCGAGGCTGCCGGTGTGCCGCACTCTAGTCCCAAACTATACTACATTGCCCCAAACGATACTGCTTTTGGCGAACACACGGAGCGTTTCAGCGACAATGTGTTTATGCTGGAAGAGAAATATAACGGGAAAGAGGCCATTACCCCTGCGCTTGGTGATGCCGAAGACATTGTGAGCTCTAAAAAGATGCTGAACAAGCGCTTTGAGAAAGACAATCACTTTATAGACCAGCAGGCATTCGTTAAAGCAAGATTGCTGGATATACTCATCAACGACTGGGACCGCCATGAAGGACAATGGGAATGGGCTACCTACAAAAAAGATAAAAACACCATCTACCGCCCCATCCCCAAAGACCGCGACAATGCCTTCTTCCGCTTCCAGGATGGTATTATTCCCTGGCTTTTCAGCCGCAACTGGGCTATCCGGAAATTTGAATCCTTTGATGAAGACATCAATGATGTGTATGCGCTTGCCATGAACTCCGAGTTTCTGGACCAGCGGGCACTGGCGCAGGTAACACGTCAGCAGTTCGATTCGGTAGCCGTGCTGCTACAGCAAGCCATTACGGACGATGTGATTGCCAAAGCCGTTAAGCAGTTGCCTCCGTCAGTATACAAACTCGAAGGGGAAGGCATGGCCAAAAAGCTCCGCTCCCGCCGCGACGAATTGCGAAAGGCAGCGGCAGAATTTTACGAGATCCTGGCCAAAGAGCCCTTGGTAGTAGGCACCGATGAGGAGGACAGGTTTAAGGTAAAGCGCCTGAACGATGAGGAAACAGAAGTCACCATTACCCGAAAGTCAGATGATGCCGTGATCTACCGCCGCACGTTCTATACCTCAGAAACAAAGGTGCTGAAGCTTTACGGCCTCGCCGAGGACGATAAGTTTGAGGTAAGCGGGGAAGTAAACAAAGGCATTAAAGTAGTGATTGTGGGCGGACGTGGCGAAGACGAAATAAAAGACACTTCTAAAGTAAAGCGTGGCGGTAAAAAAACGTGGGTATACGACACCAAACGCGGTACCGAAATAGAGGCCGGTCCCGAAACTAAAGACAAAACCACCAAGGATATCCGGGTGAACACATTTGACAGGGAGGGCTTTTAGGGACATGCACAACATATCAGGAAAATTGCCTGCACTGCTCTTGTGGTGCATAGTCTCTGTATTGGCGTTCAGTGGCTGCCAGCGTTACCCGCATACTATAAAACAGGTACCAGAAACACCACCCTATGCAGCTACCATAACCAATTACACCGACAGTACCATTACAGTGGCAGCCGGCGCACATTACAAACGCGGCACCCTGCACACCCTGCTGTATGGCAGGCATTACCGGGAAGCCTGGTACACGCCTGTAGAAATGAAAGTACTGGACCTTGGCACCACAGCAGGAGGTTTAACACCTTTAAAGATGGGTGGCAGTCGCCAGACCATCAGCCTGCGGGTTGCGGACCCGGAAGGTGTAGAGTACGTGCTCCGCTCTATTGATAAGGAACCGGCCGGAGCGTTGTCGCCGAGGTGGCAGAAAAGTTACATTGCCAATATTGCGCGCGATGCGACCTCTGCCACGCACCCTTATGCAGCACTCGTGCTCCCCGACATGGCCAAAGCAATAGGTATTTACCATACTACTCCGGAACTGGTGTACATTCCCCACGACCCTCGCCTGGGAGAATTTACAGCACAGGTGGGCGGTATGGTAGCGCTGCTGGAGCGTCGCCCTGCCGGCAACCAGCACGATAACCCTAACATGGGCAGGGCTCGAAAAGTAAAGAGTACCCGCTCTATGCTTACAGAACGCCTGTCAGATAACGACACCAAAGTAGATGCCCGCAATTACCTCAGGGCCCGTCTTTTCGATATGCTCATCGGCGACTGGAGCCGCCACGAAGGTAACTGGCGCTGGGCAGAGCTGGAGCATCAGGAAAAAGCCTATACTTATCGCCCTGTACCGCGCGACCGTGATAACGTCTTCTATAAGCTACATGATGCCCCAATTCCCTGGCTCACGCGCCTGTTGCGGTTTAAGCCTCACTTCCGGACCTACCGCCGCAACTTACCGGACCTGGAAAAACTGAACTATAATGCCCGGCACATGGATGCGCTCATCCTGGCAGAGCTCAGTCAGCAGGACTGGCAGGAAATTGCTGACAGCGTTAAAACAGCCTTAACAGACCAGGTGATTGAACAGGCTTTCCAGGCAATGCCGGACACTATCCGAACGCTCACTGCTGCCCCCATTATAGCCAAAGTAAAACACCACCGCAACAACCTGCCTAAACTAGCGCAGGAATACTATGCCATCCTGGCAAGGCAGGCACTGGTAGTTGGCTCTGATAAGCACGAGCAGTTTGTACTTAAGCCACTCAACAGCAAAGAAATGCAGGTACAGGTATACAAAATCAAGAAAGATGGCGAAGTAAAAGAACTGCTGTTTGAGAGAACTTACCACGCAGACCAAACCAAAGAACTTATACTATATGGCCTGGCCGGAGACGACAGGTTTGTACTGGAAGGAGACGGCGACTACCCGATCAGGGTAAGTATCTGGGGCGGAGACGGGGAAGACACGTACACCGGCACCTCCGGAAAGAAAAAAGGCAAGCGCATCTGCATTACCGACACCACTTACGACAACCATTTTGAAACCGGCAAAGGAGTAAAAGTCCGGCACGACGATAACCAGCGTGCAAAAGATTTTACCGGCTCCGGCTGGCTGCTGCACTTTTACCTGGATTAAACATCTTTTTAACTATAAACTATAAAAGGCTGGGGCAGTACCCGTTTCAGGATACTGCCCCAGCCTTTTATAGTTTATCAACAGTTATAGTTAACGATCCTTCTTATTGGTGTTCTGGCCACTATCGCTGCCGCTACGGTTGTTGTGGTCTTTAGCATTTTGAGCGCCTTGCCCCTGCTGCTGGCTTGATGTGGCATCGGTACCACGCATGCCGGTGCTTGTTGCTCCGGTACGGTTAGCCTGATTAGAGTCTTCCTGGTTCAGGTCAGCACTCTGGCTCTGGCCACTTCGCTGCTGCCCTATTCCGGAGCCCTGCCCGCCTTGCTGTCCGCTCATACCCGATCCCTGGCTGCTGGATTGCTGATTCCTGTTCTGGCCTTGCATGCCTCCTGATTGCTGGCTGCCCTGAGGTTGGTTGTGAGAACCTTGCTGCTGCTGGCTACCTTTCTGGCCCTGCCCGCCTTGTTGCTGGCTACCCTGTGGCTGCTGGCTTTTGCCCTGCTGCTGGTTTCTATTTGACTGCTGATCTCTGTCAGATCGCTGGTTGCCTTGCTGTCCCTGATTTCTTTCCTCGTCTTTCATAGCATGTTTATTAAGTAAATAGATCTGGTGCCTGCTTAAGTGCAAACATCACCTTAATAATACGCCTGACAACCGGCTTGGTTCGTAAACAGCTGAACTATAGTTGCTTGTTCACCACTGTAGCAGAGGCCTGTGCTGCCGGAAGTATAAGTACTTCAGCCAGGTTTACGTGCGGTGGTCGGCTAACTATAAAAGCAATCAGATCGGCAATATCATTGGCTGTGAGTGGCTGGTACCCCTGGTACACAGCGGCAGCACGCTCCTTATCGCCTTTAAAGCGTACTTCCGAAAACTCAGTTTCTACCAGTCCCGGATTTACTTCCGATACTTTTATACCAGTCTGCACCAGGTCGATGCGCATGGCTTTGGAAAGAGCATCTACCGCGTGTTTAGAAGCGCAGTATACGTTGCCATTGGCGTATACCTCTGTACCGGCAATAGAACCAATATTGATGATATGGCCTCTGCCCTGCTGCTGCATGAACGGGATGACGGCATGGCTCACATATAACAGGCCTTTTACGTTAATGTCCAGCATGGCATCCCAGTCCTCCAGGCTACCCTCCTGTATCGGGGCTAAGCCATGCGCATTCCCCGCGTTATTTACCAGTACGTCTATCTGCTGCCACTCGGCAGGCAACGAAGCTATGGCAAATTGTACGGCCTCTTTGTTGCGCACATCAAACAAAAGCGGCAGCACGGTTGTGGTACCTTCCAGTTCCTGCTGCAGTTCCTCCAGGCGCTCCTTGCGGCGGCCTGTGGCTATAATCCGGTACCCCTGTTTTGCAAGTGCTATAGCTGTAGCGCGGCCTATGCCCGAGGTTGCCCCGGTTACAAGTGCTATTTTAGTCATCTCTGATTATT
>DATBUF010000229.1:0-3485 GCA_036516435.1 Pontibacter sp. | reverse complement strand
GGGCTACTTTATTAATAATGTCTGACATAGTTATATGTATTTATGCCTGTTTCGTACTTCCTGTAATATAAACATCTTTCAGGTAGAAGGGTTCATAGTAGGCCACATCTTCGAAAGCCTGTTGCCTGTACCTGGCAAGCGCCAGCTCTCCTACCGGTTTCGCTGATGGAACAATATCATCTATAAACAGCACGTTGCTATTTCCTTCCTGAAGCGACTTGAATTTACCAGCCCCGCTCCCAAAGAAAATAACAGGTCTGCTTTGCAGTTCTCCAGCAAAAGTATCAGCCTGCAGCACCACAGGCTTAACAGGTGACACCTCCTCCAGCTTATAGTTGAGCAGGCAGGTGTACACCTCCATCCGGCGGGCATCCAGCATAGGGCAAAACAGGTACTGTTCAGGGTTAGGAGTCATTTTTACAACCTGCAGTGCCAGGCTGTGTAATGTTGATACCGAAATAAGCGGTTTATCCAACGCATAGCAAATACCTTTGGCCGTAGCACTGCCAATCCGCAACCCTGTGTAAGAACCCGGCCCACCTGAAACTGCCAAGGCGTCAATTTGTTTAAGCGTTGCCCCGCAATTCTCAACCAGCTGGTTTATCATTACGGTTATATGCGAGGAATGTGACTTCTCGATCTGCAGTTCTGATGCGCCCAGCAGCTGCTCGCCCCGGTGCAAGGCAACAGAGCAAACCGTTGAGGATGTCTCAAGAGAAAGTAGTAGTGGCATTGGTTTTATGCTTGTGTGCTGCAAAAGTACGGCATCCGGCTTATACTATAAAGCTATAGTTTAAAAAGCACGGGGGAGGTACTTTGCAGCACCTCCCCCACTTCTATAGTTAGTCTATATCTTACTTGGTCTTCACTTTCAGGTAAGAGGCATATTTCTGCGGATCATTCAGCACGTTTTTAGCCATTAGTATATCCGGATCATCGTCAAAAGAAGCTTCGATGTAGCCTTTCTGCAGATAATAACGTGAAGCAATCTCTGCTTCCAGCATTTCCTGTATCTCGGCACGGAAACGCTGCAGGTCGTTAGCTTTGTTATGCGATACCTTTTTGCGAATAGCCTCCAGCTCACCTTTTACATCGTCGTAGTGCTTGCCCTCTTTTGCTTTTCCACTCAACTCTTCCAGTTCCCGCTCTACACTTGTAGTATAAGACACATCTTTATCGGCAAGAAAGGTGACGAATTTCTGGTAATCTGCATCAGATAGCTTAAACTCTTTGGCCGCAGCTATAGTTGGGTGCTCTGCCTTATACTTATTAGCAAATTCAAACAGGTAACCCTTGGTCACGATTGTTCTGGCAATTTCTGAGTACTCGGTTTGTGGCACCTCTACATCGGGGCTTATACCGCCGCCATCATAAACAGTACGGCCACCGGCAGTTTTGAAAGCTACGCGCAACGAATCCGGAATAGAAGCCACACTACCATCTTCGTTACGATGCGAGTAATCGATAGCCTGAATACAGCGGCCACTTGGCGTATAGTATTTGGCTGTAGTTACTTTTAACTGCGAGTTGTAAGAAAGCGGACGCGTTGCCTGCACCAGGCCTTTGCCAAAAGTACGCTCGCCTACCAGTACTGCTCTGTCGTAGTCCTGCATTACGCCGGCTACAATTTCGGCGGCCGATGCGCTGCGTGAACTTGTTAGCACCACCAGCGGAACAGTTTTATCAAGGGGTTCATCCAGAGCCTTGTAGGTTTTGTTCCACTCCTTTACTTTCCCCTTGGTGCTCACAATATCTTTGCCTTTATCTACAAATACATTCGAGATGTTTACCGCCTCGTGCAGCAAACCACCCGGATTATCGCGCAGGTCAAAGATAATTTTCTTAGCACCCATTTCTTTCAGCTTCTGCACTGCCTGCCTTACTTCGCGCGAGGCATCCATCGTAAACCCAGACAACTGGAAATAACCTATTTCGCCATCCAGCATGCCTACATAAGGCACATTCTCAACTGTAATATTAGCGCGCAGAAGTTCTACCGTTCTGGACTTATTCTGACCGTAACTCTTTACTTCAAGTTTAATAGGGGTGTTGGCCTGGCCCTTCAGCAGCTTACTCACCTCTGAAGATGATTTTCCTGCTACGTTTATACCGTCAATCTTCAGGATTTCATCTCCGATCATCAGACCTGCCTTCTGCGCCGGGGAACCCTCGTAAGGCATTTGTATAACAACCTTGCCATTGTGGTTTCCCACACCCGCACCAATACCGCCATACTGCCCAGTAGTCATCGTCCGGAAGTCTTCAATATCATCTTCCGGGATATAGTTGGTATATGGATCCAGTGACTTGAGCATGGCATCAATACCGGTGCGCATCATTTGCGCTGGCGGCACATCGTCCACGTAGTAAGTGTTTACTTCTTTAAAGAGGGTGGCAAATACATCCAGGTTTTTGGCAATCTCGAAGAAGCGGTCAGAGTCAGATTTGAAAGATACCAAACCTAAGCCTAAACCAGCCACTACAATGCCGGCAAGATATTTCTTATACATACTAATTCGGGTTAGGAAACGCGGGAAACCTACGTATTCAGACAACGTTCCAAACCTGAATTTAGTTTTTTCTGAATAGATTGGAAGGATTTTTTTTCTTTACCGATATAAAGTATACCTAGTAAGGCGGGTGCTTTGGCCGGATCGGCAAGCAGGAGGTGTTTGTTAAGGCGGTAAGCCTCACGTATTTGCCGTTTCAGGCGGTTGCGGTCTACAGCGCGTTTAAAATGGCGCTTGGATACAGAAATTACGACCTGCGTGGGTGCAGGTGTAACGCCAGGCTCGGTGTAGTAAACAAAGCGAAGCGGATACAAATTAAAAGAAGAACCCTTGGAGAACAGCAGCGTGATAAGGCGCTTACTGCACAAGCGTTCTTCTTTCGAAAATGTATGTTTTGTGGGCTGCCCGGCTTGCTGTTCGCTAGCTGCTTCTGTCGTCATCAGCGGCTATACTATAGCAAAGCTGTTTCCTTTTCAGGAATTAAGCTGCCTTGTGTCTTTTCTCGTCAGAAACAGTTAGTCTCTTTCTGCCTTTGGCTCTTCTGCTAGCCAATACTCTTCTACCGTTAGCGGTCTCCATTCTAGATCTGAAGCCGTGCTTATTTCTTCTTTTTCTCTGAGAAGGCTGGAATGTTCTTTTCATCGTATGCCAATGGTTTTATTATGGCCTGCAAAATCAGGGAACCTTTTGATATTATCAAACCTGGCTCCTACTTTTTTACTAAAAACTTGTTGATTGCTGATTGCTGATTGTTTAAAAATTTATTTTTTCAGAACTATAACTATAGCTTTTACTTAGCTGCATGATCTGTGAACAGAACTCTCATCTTTCAGGTACAACCATTTAACCTTTTAACAATTTAGCAAATCAACAACCAGCAATAAAACTATGATCCAGTACCACCTGAGCTATACTTCGGCACTGTCGCACCTGCTGCACATCAGCATTACTATAACCGGCAATAACAGCAAAGAA
>DATBUF010000228.1:0-6000 GCA_036516435.1 Pontibacter sp. | reverse complement strand
CAAGTCTTTTGTCTAACAATCCTTTGTCTAAAAAATGACCTGGAACATTACTGTAAAGCAATTTGAACAATACCTGCGCCTGGAAAAGTCGCTCTCGGGTAACTCGGTGGAGGCCTACCTGCGCGATGTGCGTAAGCTGACTGATTTCCTGGAGCTGAAGGGTTTGCAGGTTGCACCGGATAAAATTACGCCAACTATACTTCGCGATTTCCTGGAATGGGTGAATGAACTGGGCATGACGGTGCACTCGCAGGCGCGTACGTTGTCAGGTATCCGGGCTTTTTACAAGTTCCTGATCATGGAGGACCTGATGACCACTGATCCCACCGAAACGATAGAAGCCCCCAAACTGGATCGGAAACTACCGGATACGCTGAACTTCCATGAGATAGAACAGCTGCTGGCTGCCATCGACCTGTCTACGCCTGAGGGAACCCGCAACCGCGCAATGCTGGAGACGCTCTATAGTTCGGGTTTGCGCGTATCAGAACTACTGGACCTGAAACTGAGCAACCTGTACGAAGACATGGGCTTTCTGAAAGTGGCTGGAAAAGGTGATAAGGAGCGACTGGTACCGATTGGGCGCGATGCACTGAAGCACATTAAACTATACCGCGAAGGCGTGCGCTGCCACCTCAAAATCAAGAAAGGGCATGAGGATTTTGTGTTCCTGAACCGCCGCGGCGCCAAACTTACGCGGGTCATGGTGTTTACGATCATCAAAGACCTGGCAGCCAGAGCCGGTATACAGAAGCAGGTAAGTCCGCACACCTTCCGCCACTCGTTTGCCACACATTTAATAGAAGGTGGCGCCGACCTGCGTGCCGTACAGGAAATGCTGGGCCACGAATCCATCACTACCACCGAAATCTACACCCACCTGGACAGAGACTACCTAAAGCAGGTAATCAAAGATTTTCACCCGAGGAGTTAGGAATATTGGAAAATATTACCCCTGCACTAGGATAATACAGCTGTTGTTATATATATTTAGGGTACAATATCGTGTATAGGCTATACTATGCCGTGTTTTACCCCAATTTATCAATCAACAAAACAATCTCCTATGCAGGAAACCTCTACGCAACAACTGGAAACAAACGTATCGGCACCAACTTTAGCCTTTAAAGGGAAAGGATCAGAATTATTCAGCATCCAGATCGTGAACATTGCCCTGATGCTGGTTACCCTGGGCTTGTATTACCCGTGGGCGAAGGCTAAAAACTTACAGTACATATACCGCAAAACCGAACTAGCTAACAGCCCCTTTACCTTTCATGGCACTGGTAAAGAGATGTTTATCGGTTTCATTAAAGGCATTGGTATACTGGCCGTGCTCTATGGTATCCTGCTTTACGGAGTACTAACTATAACACCGGAAGACCTGAGTACCTACTTTATTTGTCTTGCGATCTTTACGGGTGGTATAACTTTGCTGATACCTATGGCGCTGCACGGCATGATGCGCTACCGTACATCACGTACCAGCTGGCGCGGCATCCATATGGGGTACCGGGGCACGGTAGGGCGCATGTACAAAGTTTTCTTCCTGAACCTGTTCTTAACCATTATTACGCTGGGTATTTATGGTTCCTGGTTTACAACTAACCTGCGTAAAGAAATTATCGGGAACATGCGTTTCGGTAATGCTACTTTCAGCTACATCGGCGATGGTGGCGAACTGCTGCTGCTGTACATCAAGGGGTATTTTCTGAGCTTCTTTACGCTGGGTATTTACGCCTTCTGGTGGGCCAAAGAGCTGATCAATTTCTACATCAACAACATTATTATAGAGCAGGATGGCAAGTACAGCCGCCTGGACTCATCGCTTACCGGCTGGCAGTACCTGAAGCTTGCTGTAGGTAACCTGCTGATCATGGTGTTTACAGTTGGCCTGGGATACTCCTGGGTTGTAACACGCACTCTGACGGTTATAGTTAACAACTGCGAAATTATCGGCGATTTTAACCCGGATGCCCTGGCCCAGACCGAGGAGGAGTATAAAAATGCTACCTTTGAAGACATGGCCGATATGCTGGACATCGGGATCATCTAACGTATGTTTGAAGGAAAATTTTATAACGGGCGTACCTCTAAAGGTATGCCCGCTTTTATTACACTGGAGCACAACCATATCCGCATCAGCTGGCGCGCCGGCGAAGAAAGCGGGAATGAACTATGGCACCTGCCGGAGATCCATAAATCCGAGTTTAACGACAATACTACGGTGCTGGAGTATGGCGGTTTTCCGAGACAAAGTATAGCTGTGTTTGAACAGGGCTTCAGGGAGGCGCTGGAGCTGAAATATGCCGGGGCATCTTTCCTGAGATCGAAGTACAGCTCTTTCCAGAAAACGGGTACGAAAGGCCTGGTAATCGGCGGCCTGAGTATACTGGCACTTGCGGTCGTACTCTTCTTCTGGGGAATACCTGCACTGGCCGAGAAAGCAGCCTCCCATTTCCCGAAGGAGTATGAGCAGGCACTTGGCAAAAAGCTGCATGCACAACTGATGCAGGGGCAGAAAATAGACTCCGCCAAGACTGAAGTGCTGCAGCAGTACCTAGCCGCCCTGAAAGTAGAATCAGATTTCCCGATACACGTAACCGTTGTGAAAAACGACATGGTAAATGCGTTTGCGGCGCCGGGAGGCTTTATAGTGGTGCATGATGCAATTCTGGATAAAATGGAGCACCACGAGGAGCTGGCCGGTTTACTGGGCCACGAGATCGGGCACGTGCAGCTACGCCACTCCACCAAAGCGCTGGCCCGCACCCTGTCGTATTACATGCTGTTGTCAGTATTGTTTGGTGATGTAAGTGGTATTTCGGCCGTGATCGTGGACAATGCTTCTACACTCAACAACCTGGAGTACAGCCGAAAAGCCGAATCAGACTCTGATAAAGCAGGATTGGCATTGCTGCAGCAGAACAGGCTGAATCCTAAAGGCATGATCTGGCTCATGGAGCGGTTAGAGTCAAACCAACCGGAGTTCCTGAAGTTCATCAGCACTCACCCCAGCACCGGCGACCGCATCAAGGAAATGGAGAGACTGATACAGCAAACCAACTATAAAACGCAAACATCTCCGGCTCTGGAAGCTGCCTGGGTAAAGTTGAAGGAGTAAGTATTGCTATAGTTGCAATGAGCCGAGCCTGTAGTTTGCTACTGCTTGCTGCTTAACTATGGTTCTATAGTTGACTATAGTTGCCGCTTGCCACAAGCCTGTTGTTTCATAGCCTCTTGTATTCCTGGGAGCTCTACACACCTATAGTGTTATAGTTAGCTTGGCTCTCTCGGGCCGAGCGGCCCCGTCTTTGGGCATCGCGCTGCTGCCTTCTTGCTATCCTCCTGCGTCGGATTGCCTGCGGCACCGCAACAAGTCAAAGGCGCTCAACCCAAAGACTGATATCATTTCGATAGTAGCTGCTGTAGCTATAGTTGGAGGAACTATAGTTTCATAGCTTTTCTCGTGGTGGTAAATCCGTAGGGACAGGTCGCGACCTGTCCTTTCTTGGACTGGAACTATAGCACTATAGTTGCAACTATAGCAAAGGCTAAAGGTTTTTGCTGGCGCGGGTTTGTAACCCGTGTCTAATAATGATGTTGAGTTTGTAACTCAACTGGGCCAGAGGGCCAAGCTATAGCTGGCCATAGTAAGAGACTATAACTATAAAACTATAGCCGCAACTATAACAATAGCAGCAATTCCCCTCTCGGGAGGGGCTAGGGATGGGTTATCCACAACTATAGAACTATAGCAACAGCCTCAGCAACGCGGACTAGGAAGTCCGCAGCAGAGAGGCTTCGGACAAAGATGTCCGAAACAGCACAGGTTCTAAAGCAGTATAATACTGCAACTATGAAACTATAGGCTCAACTATAGCAAGAGCATAATCCTGCTAATCCATTAATCCTGTAAATCCTGATTCAGACAAACTATAGCGACATCCTAATCCTGCTCACCCATCTGATCCCCATTAATCTGTGGTTCAGGCAAAAAGCAGAAGCTCTTACTTGGCTAAATTCCTGAGCAAAGTATGGATTCCCTTTCTATCTTTGCGCACAGCAAACTCTAAATTCCGCTGCCGTGTATAAAAGCCTGCTCCGCCCGCTCCTCTTTAAACTTGATCCCGAGAAAGTACACTACCTGACCACCGATGCCCTGCGTGCTGTTTACAAACTGCCGCTGGCTAAGAGCATCAGCAACAGTATGTTCGGTGTGGAGAGCCCGAAGCTGGAACGCGAGCTGTTCGGATTGAAGTTTCCGAACCCCGTAGGCCTTGCGGCAGGTTTTGACAAAGATGCGAAGCTGATAGACGAACTGGCGAACTTAGGATTTGGCTTTATCGAGATCGGTACGCTTACCCCGAAGGCGCAGGCGGGCAACGACAAACCGCGCCTGTTTCGCTTGCCTGAAGATCAGGCCATTATTAACCGGATGGGCTTTAACAACGAAGGCGTTGATGCCGCAGTAACCCGCCTGAGAGCCCGCAACAGCAACATTATAGTTGGTGGCAACATCGGTAAAAACAAGGTGACACCCAACGAGGAAGCTCTGAACGATTACCTGTATTGCTTTAAGGCGCTGTATGAGGTGGTAGATTATTTTGTGGTAAACGTGAGCTCGCCCAACACCCCGGACCTGCGCGCTTTGCAGGAAAAAGAGCCGTTGCAGCAATTGCTGCTGGCCTTGCAGGAGCAGAACAGCAAAATGCCCAAACCAAAACCACTGCTGCTCAAAATTGCCCCGGACCTGAACGAACCGCAACTCAACGACATCATCGAAATTGCCAAAGAAGCCCGCCTGAGCGGCATCATTGCAACTAACACTACCATCAGCCGCGACGGGCTTTACACCCCTTCCCAGAAAGTACAGGACATAGGGGCCGGAGGACTAAGCGGGAAACCTTTGACCAAACGCTCCACTGAAATTATCCGGTACCTGCGCCAGCACCTGCCACAAACTATAAAACTGATCGGGGTGGGTGGCATCATGACGGCAGAGGATGCACTGGAGAAGCTGGAAGCCGGGGCTGACCTGGTACAACTCTACACCGGTTTTATTTACGAAGGTCCGGCACTCATCACGCAGATAAACAAGAAACTGCTGACCAGATAAATTTTTCAGTGCCCGGCCGTTTGCCCTTCGCATTCCATCTTAAAAAATGTAAATTTGGAATTCAAATTAGTTGAAGGGTATGGCAAAGAACACGTACAGAAACGAACCGCTGAACGGAAGCAGGGCAACGAACGAATTCAGGGGGCGCAGCAATGAGCCGCGTGCTGCAGCCAATACACCAAGAGGCCAGGCAGCTCCTAAAAAGAAGTCCGGCAGGTCGTTTAAGTTTTCCTTTCCTAAAATCGAGCTTCCGAGCTTCAGAATAAATTTCCTGCACGACAAGCGCTTTAAACTCTTTGCCGGGTTTTTCTTCCTGCTGCTTTCGTTTTGCATGGTTATTGCGTTTGTTTCCTACATTTTTACAGGTCACGCCGATCAGAGCGTGGTGGAATCGGTGAGCGGTACAGGCCTGAAGGAGAGCGGGCAGGAAGCCGAAAACTGGCTCGGCCTGTTTGGCGCCTGGATCTCGCACCTGTTTATATACAAATGGCTTGGCCTGGGCGCATTCTTTATCATCCCGGTACTTTTCCTGACGGGCGCCCGCATCGTTTTTCGCCGTGTAACCATATCCTTGTCTTACGTGCTGGGGCTTTGCAGCTTTAGCATGCTGTGGCTGAGCTTAACGCTGGGCTACGTGGTGTATACTGTTGGAGCTGTAGAAGATTTTGGCTTTTTAGGTGGCGGCATCGGCATCGAAACTGCCATCTGGATGACTTCGCTGATCGGCTGGGGCTCCGGGCTGGTGCTGGGTTTCCTGTTTCTGGTGTTCCTGGTGTTTTTCTTTGATATCACCAGCATTAACTGGGGGAGCAGCAAGGCTGCAGCAGACATTAGCGGCAGCATGGGTGCAGACAGCAGAGCAGCATCTTCTATCGGGGACG
>DATBUF010000227.1:0-2297 GCA_036516435.1 Pontibacter sp. | reverse complement strand
CTATTTCGATAAGCTCATTATAGTTAGAAGCCGCTGCAGGGTAAACTTGCAGCGGCTTTTTGTTTGTCTGAATCTTTAAATAGGGCCCCTACCCCAAGGATTTACAGGATTTTAGGATTTGCAGGATTCCGGATCAGCCAGTTTGCAGAGACGCAATATTTTGCGTCTCTGCAATGGAACGATGGGCTTACCTATAGATTAACTCTCGTTTGCAACTATAGCCAAGCGTGTCTGGAGACTCGCATTCACTGTACGGCACCGGTTAGATACCGGCGCCAGATCTATTCCTGCCGCAAGTTTAACGGAGTGTAACTTGTGGCTGTGCATGGCAGCCAGTTTTCAACTGGCTTTGCTTTGCAAAAGCAAAAACAACTATAGCTGCAACTATAAAGCTATAAGTATAAAGACAAAAGAACTTTTGACAAAGGACAAAAGACTTTTAAAGTGTAAGCTGTTATGGTTTAAGTAGTTGCTTTCTGCTGGTCTTTTACCTATACTTTGACCTGAATTTGTCTTCATACTTAGTATCTCCTAGTCTGAACTATAAACTCCTGCAGTCTGTACTTTTCTGCTGGCGCAGAAGGCCAGTTACAAACTGGCACCATAGTAAACCACAAGTTTTGCTGCGCTAAACTTGCGGCAGGTACTATAAAACAAAAGAGCCTTTACTACAATGGCAAAGGCTCTCTTAAAATATACTTCAATCGTTAAAAGGTCAGCAATTTAACCATCAACAACCAACAATTAAACCGCTACCGCATTCTCGCGCAGCGCGTCGTTCAGTGATGTTTTCAGGTCAGTGCTTTCTTTACGCTGCCCGATGATCAGGGCGCAAGGCACCTGGAAATCGCCAGCCGGGAATTTTTTGGTGTAGGAACCCGGAATAACTACTGAGCGAGGCGGTACATAGCCTTTGTATTCTTTCGGCTCGCTGCCTGTTACGTCTATGATCTTAGAGCTACCGGTTATCGTTACACCGGCACCAATTACAGCCTCGCGGCCAATGCGGCAACCTTCTACCAGTATACTTCTCGAGCCGATAAAGGCATTGTCTTCGATGATAACCGGGGCAGCCTGAACCGGCTCCAGTACACCACCCAGACCAACACCACCGCTCAGGTGCACGTTTTTGCCTACCTGCGCACAGCTACCAACGGTTGCCCAGGTATCTACCATGGTGCCTTCGCCTACATAAGCGCCAATATTCACGTAAGATGGCATCATGATCACCCCCTTCTCCAGGAACGAGCCATAACGCGCGATAGCATGCGGCACTACACGCACCCCCTGCTCCGCATAGTTCTTCTTAAGGGCAATTTTATCATGAAACTCAAATGGACCAACTTCAATGGTTTTCATGGCTTGAATCGGGAAGTACATGAGCACGGCCTTCTTTACCCACTCGTTCACCTTCCACGCGTCGCCGTCCGGCTCTGCCACACGCAGTCTGCCTTTGTCAAGTTCTTCTATCACAGCACGTACTGCATCTGCAGTAGCCTGCTCCTGTAACAGGGCTCTGTTTTCCCAGGCCTGTTCTATTATCGTCTGAAGCGCCATCTAAAATATAGTTGATATTGAATAATGCGTAAAAGTATTAAATTTAACCGATGTCTGAAAAGAGAATTCTGCTGGCCTCCCTACTGAAACCCGTAAACGACACCCGCATGTACGGGAAACTGGGGCTATCGCTCAGCAAGCTACCGCAGGTGCAGGTGCACCTGACAGGCTTCCTGGCACCGCTCCCACCAGACGCTCCGGATAACCTTCACTTCCACCCGATCTTTTCCTTTAAAAGACTGAGCACAGGCAGGTTTACTGCACAGCGGAAGTACTGGCAACTACTCAAAACTATAAAACCGGATCTGCTTATAGTTTGCACCCACGAGTTACTGCTTGCCAGCTGGCTTTACTGTAAAACCCACCGTTGCGAACTGGTGTATGATGTGCAGGAAAACTATAGCCTGAACCTGACCGCGCAGGACAGCTACAACCCTGTACTGAAAAAGCTGTTAGCAAAAGGTGTACGAACTATAGAAAACCTGACGGCACCAACTATAGCACACTTCTTTTTAGCTGAGCAAAGCTATGCCCTGGAACTGCCTTTTATTGGTAGCCGCTTTACTATAGTTGAAAACAAGTATAAGCCCACTGCAGACTATAAACCACGGCTTACTCCGGTGCAACTGAGCGGCAACAAAATACGGCTACTGTACTCGGGTACCATCTCGCGCATTTACGGCATCTTTGAGGCCATTGCGCTGGCAGATACCTGGCACCGGCAGAACCCGAACGTAACA
>DATBUF010000226.1:0-5128 GCA_036516435.1 Pontibacter sp. | reverse complement strand
ATAGCAGCTATTACCTTCCCCACTACAAACCCATCCAAAAAACAGCAAAAATCGTTTAAATATTTGTACACCAATTATTTACCTTAAACCTACAACCATGAACTTAACACACGACATGCACCGCGTCGAGCATTGGGCGGACACGCACCACCCTGTCTGGCTCGACATACTGAGAATGGCACTTGGCATCTTCCTGATGGTGAAAGGCTTTATGTTTGTACAGAATACCGCTGCTTTGTTCAGCATCATGCAAAAGAGCCAGTTTCCCTGGGTTTCGATTGGCTTGGCGCACTATGTGGCGTTTGCACACCTGGTAGGAGGCTTCCTGATTGCCATAGGCCTGATTACGAGAGTAGCTATTTTGTTCCAGTTGCCCATCCTGCTGGGAGCTGTATTTTTCATTAATCCGGATCGTGGCTTTTATTCTGAAAATACGGAGTTGTGGTCATCGATCATTGTATTGCTGTTGCTGGTAGCTTTCCTGATCTTCGGTTCCGGGCGCTTCTCGGTAGATCACCTGATCCGCAAACCCAAACGCGACTGGCTTTATTAACGTGGTATGAAGAAAGTTTAATTTTTGCTGGCCGGTACAAATCCGCTTTCAGGCATTATTCATTCGCAACCATGCATGAGGCATTCAGCTTTTTTTCCCATTTTTGCAGACACGCGTAAGCAAGTATAACGTTAGATCAACTTTTAACAGTTTTACCTGATACCTGCACAAATGGCTGAGAAATACCTGTTGCTGAACGGCAAAAAATTCTATTATGATGAAATTGCGGAATATTCCTTCCGGAACAGTATTCCGCTGGATGGCTACGAGACCAAGACCCTGGAATTTTGCCGTAGCTGGCTTACCGGCGTACAGGAATTCCCGATACAAACTTCGGGCTCCACGGGCACGCCTAAAACAATAACCCTGACGCGCCAGCAGCTCGAAGACAGTGCCCGCAAAACAATTCAGATCCTGAACCTGCAGCCCGGCGATACCGCACTGGTTTGCCTGAATACCGAATACATTGCCGGAATGATGATGCTGGCGCGTGGTTTCATGGCTGAAATGCACATGCAGGTGGTAGACCCGATCTCGAACCCGATGAAACTGGTGCCGGAAGATACGCCGATAGAGTTTGCATCGTTCGTGCCCATGCAGCTGCAAAAGATTCTGCAGGATACCCCGGAGTTTGTACCGCAACTTAACCGTATGAAAGGCATTCTGCTGGGCGGGGCACCCATCAATTTTACACTACAACGCGAACTACAGCAACTGACCGCTCCGGTTTACCACACCTATGGCATGACCGAAACAGCCTCGCATATAGCGCTGCGCCTGCTTAACGGCCCCGGAGCTGCCGAATACTACAATGCCCTGGAAAACATTGCACTCGGTTTCGACAATCGTGGCTGCCTTACTATAAAAGGCGATGTGACAAATCACGAACTCATTGTTACAAACGACCTGGTAGAACTGCTTACCCCTACCCGCTTCCGCTGGATCGGGCGTGTGGACAATACTATAAACTCAGGTGGCGTAAAAGTGCAGAGCGAAATGGTAGAAGTAGCTGTAGCTGAGGCCTTATCTGACCTGGACCCCATGCCGCGCTTTTTTGTTGCCTCACAACCCGACGAACTATTAGGTGAGCGCATTGTGCTGATACTTGAAAGCGAGCCGTTTACCGAAGAGCAGGAGAAAGACCTGAAAGCACGCCTGAAGCAACTGCTGAAGAAGTTTGAGCGCCCCAAAAAGTACTACTATTGCCCGGCTTTTCCCGAAACAGCTACCGGCAAAGTATCCAGGCAGCGTACACTCCGCAAACTGGGGCTGGAAGTGTAGCAAACAGCACGTATTAACCTGCGCTTGCGTGTTACCTGTGCTAGAGTACAATAACCTGCAGGCCCGCCGCGTTACTACTGGTGAGAGTCTATTTTCATGATGAAGGGCAGTTGACGTATGGCGGCTGCCCTTTATTTTTTACAGGCTCAGCTCAAAATATTTTACCGGGAAGTGCGATTCAGCTTAACTCTGGCCTTAAAAATGCAGTAGCGCTCGTAATACACTACTTTTAAACTGTGAGCTATTTATGAAGATGAACCAAAAGTACGCCTGGGCCATGGTTGCGGCAGTTCCTTTCCTGATGCAGGCATTTCCGGCAAAAGCGCAGCACTCGGCTACCGAAGCAGACCACGAACTACATACTGCCTGTACCAACTACTCCGAAACACTGTCGGGCATTTTTCTGAAGCCAGCAAAAAAAGGCACTTTCCAGCTCGATTTTGAGCAGGCACTGAAAGAAGATGGCGTGCTGGAGATTACCAATACAGCCGGGCAAAAGGTTTTTCAGAAGCCGGTGAGCAGTGCAAAAGAGCAGAAAGCCTGGAGCTACAACGTAGGCAAACTAAAACCCGACACCTACCTGGTTGAAGTAAAGACCTCCGATACCACCTACTGGACCAGATTTAAGGTTGGGAAATAACTAAAAAGGCCTTACAATATACATGTAAGGCCTCTTTTTATACCGCAAGTTTAGCTTCAGCGCAACTTGTAGTCAATAATGGCGCCAGTTTGCAACTGGCTTTCTGCACAAGCAGAAAAAGATCGTTTTGCTGAACTATAGTTTAGAGAGAGCTATAGTTTTGATGGTTGTCTATGACGCGAGCGTCCTCGCTCGTGTCAGACTATAGTTGGACCTCTGGCCCAGCTGGATTACAAATCTAATGTTACAGGCAAGTCACGGATCAGAGATCCGCGCCGTCATTGTTAAAGTGAGCAACGAACTATAGTTCTATAGTTGCGGCTATAATTTGTTTTGCTTTTCCCAAAGCAAAGCTAGTTACAAACTGGCTCCAGATTAACCACAAGTTACCGCTGCGCTCAAATTTGCGGTATGTTATTTCTACACCTGGCTCCATTGCTGCACCACATGGTAGAGCAACGACGCGCCTAGCTTAGCTGTGCGGTTATCGATATCCAGTTTCGGGTTGAGCTCTACTATGTCCAGTGTCAACAACTTGCCGCTGCTGATGATCTCCTGCAACAGGATCAGCACAATATCAGGGTGAATGCCCAGTGCAGCCGGTGCGCTTACACCCGGCGCATAGGCCGCTGCAAACACGTCCATATCTATAGTTACATATACTACATCCACCAGCGCTATAAATTGCTGTAGTTTCTCGCGCAGCTGCTCGTAGTTATACACCTGCATGGCGGGTGCAAACACGTAATTTACACCATAGTTTTCGGCTGTATTAAACAGCTTTTGCGTGTTGCCCGACTGCTGTATGCCCAGGCACAGGTAATTAAAATCTACATTCGCTACAGCTAAATCATCAGCTATTTGCAGGAACGGCGTGCCGGAGCTCGGCTGCTGCTCATAGCTACGCAGATCGAAGTGCGCATCGAAGTTGATGATGCCTAGCTGCTGGCCCTCCGGTAAAGCCTGTTGTATACCTAGAAAGTGGCCGTAGGCTGTTTCGTGACCGCCACCCAATACTATGGTTTTGTAAGTATTGGAGAGCAGTGTATTCACCTTTTTGCCCAGTTGCTTCTGTGCCTCCTCCAGGTTATGATTGGTGCAGTACACATCTCCGGCATCAAACAGCTGCACATCATCCTCTAAATGCCACGCAAACGAGGCCATCGCCTGCCGCAAAGCCCCCGGTCCATCCACTGCCCCTTCCCTACCCTGGTTTCGGCGTACGCCCTCGTCGCAGCAAAAGCCTAAAAACGCAATCGCCTGCTCCGCATGGGCAGGCTCAGTTTCTTCTGAAAGACTGAGCAGTTTTATGCCCTGGTGCCAGCGTTTTCCCTCTTCTCCGTCGTGGGCATCTACTCTGCCTTTCCAGGTGCCGGGTGCAGTTGGTTTGTACATTTTAATTGCTGGTTGTTAGTTGTTGATTGATGACTTTGCTCGTGTACTGGGAGTGCGCGACGGCTACTCTATAGTTTAGATATTTTATACTCTTCTCCCCTGTTTCCAGACTATCGTTGGTTTCAGCTTGCCCTGGAAGTACAGGATCTCTTTATAGTTGCCGCACTCAAAGGCAATCATGTCTGCCATTTTCCCTTTCGATAAACAACCGCGGTCTGTCAGGTTCAGGGCTTTGGCAGCGCGCGTGGTGATGGCGGCTAAGGTCTCGGCCGTGGTTAGTTTCTCGGCAGCACCAATAATAGCTGCCTGCATCAGTAAATCGCCCATGGGTGCCGAGCCCGGGTTCCAGTCAGTAGCAATAGCCACACACAGCCCGCCATCCAGCATTATACGTGCCGGCGCATAGTGCATGCCCAGGCCCAGTGATGCGCCCGGCAACACCGTGGCAACCACACCCGCATCGCGGAGCAACGCAATTTCTTCTTCACCGCTGGCTTCCAGGTGGTCGGCACTGATGGCGCCTACTTCGGCGGCTACTCTGCTGCCATCGGTACTAAACTGGTCGGCATGTACGGTTATATCAAAACCCAGCTCTTTTGCTGCGGCCAGGTATTCCAATGATTCTTCTTCAGTGAAGGCCGTATCTTCAATAAAAATATCTACCCTGCTGGCCAGTTCCTGCTCCTTTACCTGCGGCAGAAGCTCACTTAAAACATGCTGCAGATATGCTCTAGAGTCGGTGTATTCCGGCGGGCGCATGTGGGCTGCCAGGCAGGTCGGCACAAGGTCTATTTTATGGTGTTTATTTACCAGGCTGATAGCTTCCAGCATCTTCAGTTCTTCCGCTACCATCAGGCCGTAGCCACTTTTTACCTCACAGGTGGTAACGCCTTCGCTCAGGTGGCGGTCGCAACGCTTTTTCAGCAAGTCCACCAACTCCACCACTGTTGCTTCGCGGGTTTTGCGCACGCTGTCCAGTATACCGCCGCCGTTGCGGGCAATCTCCAGGTAAGACTTTCCGGCTACGCGCATGGCGTAGTCGTTGGCCCGTGAGCCGGCAAAACAGATATGGGTGTGCGCATCAATCAGGCCTGGCAGCAGTACCATGGGTTGTGTAATCTTCTCCAGCCTGTGGCCTTCTTCCTGCGCCACTTTCAGCAACACGTGGTACTTCCCGATCAGCTTTATTTCCCCATCGCACACGACTACCCCGCCATCTTCCAACACTTCGAGCGCCTCATCTGTAATTGGTCCGGCTT
>DATBUF010000225.1:0-2627 GCA_036516435.1 Pontibacter sp. | reverse complement strand
CCAGTTGCCGGTGCGTGAGCAGATGCTGCTGAGCTATTCTTTTAACGATCATCTTCAGAATTCTGCCTATGGCAACACGTTGTATAAAGCACACCAGCGGGTGTGGTATGGGCAGCTTGTCTGGGATAAGCAGCTCGGTGCGCAGCACAATTTACTGGGAGGGCTCGCATACCGCTACACATACTACGATGATAATACACTGGCAACAGGCACGCCAGATCATACAGCTCCTGCCTATACTTCCTTGCCCGGTGCTTTCCTGCAAAGCGAGTACAAAATTTCTCCGGTTACTACGCTGCTTACAGGCCTGCGCTACGACTATAACTCCGAACATGGCAGTATTCTTACACCACGCCTGAATCTGAAATGGAGCCCTGATGATGAAAACACGTTGCGACTGAGTTTAGGAAATGGCTATCGGGTGGTGAACCTGTTTACAGAAGATCATGCTGCCTTAACCGGTGCCCGGACTATAGTTATCCGGAATGAGCTGAAGCCGGAACGATCATATAATTTTAACCTGAACTATAGCCGCTATATAAACTTAAGCGGAGGTTACGTAGAACTGGAGGGATCTGCTTTCTATACCTACTTCACCAACAAGATTGTAGCTGACCTGCTAACAGACAGCGATCTCATTATTTATGATAACCTGAGCGGGCATGCTGTTTCAAAAGGAGTAGCCATGGATGTAGAGGCTGCTTTTACCTTTCCGCTTAAAGTTAATGCAGGTGTTACGCTGATGAAGGTATACCAGGTAAATAAGGAGGCAGATAGCAGCAAAGAACGCGTGCCGCAACTCCATGCTCCAGGCTTTTCGGCTACCTTTGCGGCAACCTATAGTTTTAAGAAAGCTGGACTAACTATAGACTATACCGGAAGTGTAAAAGGCCCCATGTACCTGCCCATTCAGGAAAATGATTTCAGACCTGAAAAATCGCCGTGGTTTACGTTGCAGCACGTGCAGCTTACCAAAGCACTCCCGAAAGGATTAGAACTATACGCTGGCGTGAAAAATATCTTCAACTTTATGCCAAAGCACCCGCTTATGCGCCCTTTCGACCCATTTGATAAGCAGGTAGGTGTGGATAATCCGAATAACTATACGTTTGATACAGAATACAACTATGCGCCGCTGCAGGGTCGCAGAACCTTTATAGGCCTGCGCTACACTTTACTGTAAAATAAAGCGCTCATAATGATATGTTTGTCGAATTTATAGTTGCGGCAGGATGTAAGCATTTGGATATTTCCTGACAGCTGTTTACTTTTGCATCCTACTTTTACCTGCGCACGTGGTGAAACTGGTAGACACGCCATCTTGAGGGGGTGGTGCCCTACGGGTGTGGGAGTTCGAATCTCCCCGCGCGCACTTTACGATAGCCGTAGCTTTAACGAGTTACGGCTATTTTCTTTTCTCGAAAGGATTTTCAGGTTTTACCAGCAACACTTTCTCGCGCTCCACAACTACAGCACCGGCAGGCGCACCTTTTGGCTTGCGTACCCATTTCTTTGGTGTATAAATCACCGGGCAGAGCGAATCCTGCTTGCGTTTAGAGTAATACGCGGCCAGTTGGGCTGCTTTTTCGAGCACCGTTGCAGGTATTGTTTTGCCAGCCTGGTGCTTGATCACCACATGCGAACCTGATACATCTTTAGCATGCAGCCAGAGGTCCTCTTTATAAGTATGGCGCTGTGTAAGTTCATCGTTGTTCTGAGAGCTTTTACCTACCAGTATCTTAAAACCCTCGGTCTCAAACACCCGGAACGGTGACTGCTGCTGTGCCTGCTTTTTAGATGATAACAAATGGGCGTGCTCGCGCAGGTATAGTTTGAGCGCTTTATAGTTTTTTACTTCGGCCAAGGCATGCAGGGCATCTTCCAGCAGGATGATCTCTTCCATCTTGCGCTCTGCTTTCTCTTCGAGCTGCTGAATTTCGAGGTGCTGGTTTTTGGCTTTGCGGTATAGTTTCTCGGCCTGCTTCTGGGGTGTTTCGGTGCGCTTTAGTTTAAAGGTGCGCTGCTGATCGGTGTAAAAATCGTACAGTTCCACTTCCTCGGCTTGTGGCGGAATGTTAGTCAGGTTGGCCATCAGAATATCGGCTGTCTGGGAGTAGGAGCGGTTGTGGCGCATTTCCTGTAGTTGTGCAGTGGCTTGCTCCAGCACAGTCTGTGAGCCATGCAGCCTCTTGGTAAGCTGCTGTTTTGCCTGTTCGTACTGCTGCGCAAATCCGGTTTCAGACAGGTATAAACGGGTATAGTTGTTAAGTGCTTCCAGCGGGTCAGCGAAACTATAGACTACTTCACCTACCTGCAACAACGACAGCCTCAGCTTGCCCTTATGCCGCACAATGTAATAGTCTTCCGGGTTATCCAGTTGTTCCAGTACTTCCTGCACCAGTTCCCATTTCTCTTCCAGCGGTGCCGAACTATAGTTGCGCTCCTCCAGGTACTCGGTTGGTAACTCGCCAAAGGTAGGGTATAGTTTGCGCAGGTTACCCTCAGCAGCTTTAAAAGCTACGAAGTTCTGCGGCAACTGGCGGTGCATCTCCAAAGGGTTTAGCTCAGCATCGGCGGCAAATTTTTTGTGGAACAGGTGCAGCGGCTCGCCATGCTGATACAGTACA
>DATBUF010000224.1:0-15062 GCA_036516435.1 Pontibacter sp. | reverse complement strand
ATTAGTTGGAGGAACCCAACTTCCGAAGCACTTTGGCCAGTCTGGACACCCCATACCTGAACCGGTGCTACGAACGATTCCTCCAACTAAGATTAGAAAGTATACAGCTATTACTGTAAGTATTCCTATTCTTCTAAATTTTCGAGTCTTAGAAGATGTGTTAACCATCGAATTTGTTACTCTAATACGCGCTCCTGTGGCAGGTTAGATGACTGCGTCTGGGAGAAAGGTACTGTTTGCGGAATGAAATCTTCTTCAGCACCTGGTTTGCTATAATCGTAAGGCCATCTGTATACTGCAGGAATCTCGCCTGGCCAGTTGCCGTGGCCTGGCAATACAGGGGTAGTCCACTCCAGGGTATTGGAATGCCAAGGGTTCTCCGTAGCTCTTCTGCCTCTGAAAATACTATAGATAAAGTTGAACAGGAAGATGAACTGTGCTGTAAATCCGAAGATAGCAGCAATACTGATGAATGTGTTCAGGTCAGTAAAGATATTGAAGGCATCGAAACCTGTCCAGTTATAGTATCTTCTAGGGAAACCAGCTATACCTACGTAGTGCATTGGCATGAACACCAGGTAAACAGCTATAAATGTTAACCAGAAGTGTACGTAGCCTAGTTTCTCATCCATCATGCGGCCAAACATTTTCGGGAACCAGTGGTAAACACCACAGAACATACCGAAGAAGGCTGCTGCACCCATTACCAAGTGGAAGTGCGCTACTACAAAGTACGTGTCATGCAGTTGGATATCAAGAGCCGAGTTACCCAGGATGATACCTGTTAAACCTCCGGAGATGAACAGTGATACGAAACCGATTGCAAACAACATGGCAGCTGTGAAGCGGATGTTACCTCTCCAAAGTGTAGCTATCCAGTTGAACACTTTCACTGCCGATGGTACAGCAATAATAAGCGTCAGGAACATGAATACGGAGCCAAGGAACGGGTTCATACCTGTCACGAACATGTGGTGCGCCCACACAACGAAAGCAAGTACCGAGATACCGAGCATAGAACCAATCATGGCTCTGTAACCAAAGATTGGCTTACGTGAGTTGGTGGCAATTACTTCTGATACCAGACCAAAAGCTGGAAGGATAACAATGTACACTTCTGGGTGGCCCAGGAACCAGAACAAGTGCTGGAACAAAATAGCACTACCACCTGTGTTAGAAAGTGCCTGTCCGGCAATATAGATATCTGACAGGAAGAAGCTAGTACCGAAGCTACGGTCAAAAATTAACAGCAATGCTGCTGATAGAAGTACAGGGAAAGAAAGAAGTCCCAGAATGGCAGTGAGCGTAAACGACCAGATAGTCAGAGGTAACTTCGTCATAGACATACCTCTTGTTCTCAGGTTAATTACAGTTGTGATATAGTTTACACCACCTAACAGCTGCGAAATAATAAACAAGGCCATGCTGATCAGCCACAGCGTCATACCCGTTCCAGAGCCCTGTATTGCTTGTGGAAGTGCGCTCAACGGAGGATAAATCGTCCAGCCACCTGCTGCAGGACCTGTCTCAATAAAAAGAGAGGTGAACATCAGCACACTTGCAACAAAGAAAATCCAGAACGACAGCATGTTCATGAATCCGGATGCCATATCGCGGGCACCAATTTGTAATGGAATCAGGAAGTTACTGAAGGTACCGCTCAAACCAGCAGTTAACACGAAGAATACCATGATGGTACCGTGCATGGTAACCATTGCCAGGTAAAACTCAGGGTCAATTTTGCCATTTTGTACCCAGCCTCCTAGAATTGGCTCCAGGAAGGTAAAAGTTGCTCCAGGCCAGCCTAGCTGCAGACGGAACAGAACTGACAGAAAACCGCCAATAAAAGCCCATGCAATACCACTGATCAGGAACTGCTTAGCAATTACTTTGTGGTCTTGGCTGAAAACGTATTTCTCGAAAAAGTTTTGATCGTGATGATGATCATGCTCTTCATGTGCATGATGTACATCCGTATTGTGAATAGCGAACTCTGTACTAGACATTTCCTATGAATTTAAAATGCTATAATTCTGTTTTCTCTACCTCAGTTGCAGCAGCTGTGCCTCCTGTTGCTGGCTGCTGGGCAGCCGCACTCTGGAATTTAGCTACAACATCAGGGTTTTGAGCGGCAAAAGCCTGCTGCTTCTCCAACCATGCTTCGTAATCTTCCTGCTCATCAACCACAACCACATAGCGCATTGCAAAGTGACCACGACCGCAGATTTCAGTACAAGCAATTTCGTATTTAAATTCTGGGTTACCAGTTTCATTCTGCATCTCATAAGTTGTTTTGGTTGGTACAAACCACAACTTAGTTGGCATACCTGGTACAGCATCCATTTTCTGACGGAAGTGCGGCAGGAATACGCTATGGATTACGTCTCTCGAGCGTATCTTAAATAATACCGGCTTACCTTTCGGGATATGGATCTCTAATGGGTTAACGATATCATCCTGTGCATTCGGGTCTGAAAAGTCAATACCAAACTCATTTGTAGCATCAATCAGGGAAGTCTTTGTAACCCCAAGCTTACCATCTGGTCCTGGATAGCGTACCATCCAGTTGAACTGCTTACCCATTACTTCTACTACAATAGCATCTGCTGGAGCAGCACTTGTAATCTGCGTCCAGGTTTTCCAGCCGGCAAATACAAGCAATGCCATTACTACAGCAGGAATCATCGTCCAGATAACCTCAAGCTTGTTGTTGTGCGGGTAGTAGTAAGCACGTTTTTCATCATTGTGGCGGTATTTGTAAGAATACCAGAATAAAAGTATCTGTGTAATAACAAACACGATACCGATGACAATCATCGTTGTCCAGAACAGGTCATCTGTCCACTCTCCGTGAACAGATGCTAGTGGCTGGTTCATGTCATCCCAGGAATCTACGAAAGACCATGCAAACGCAGCCCCTCCTATCACAAGGAACAGCAACATCAATGTACTGTTTACATTGTTGCTTGTTTTAGTTGTACCGGCTGCTCTCAGAGAAGAACCTCTGAAAATCGATGCCAGTGTTCCTATCCTGAAAAGCAGGTACAGAACAACTAAGAGCAGAAATATGGATAAACCAATAGCGATCGTAATCATTATATTGTGTTTTTAGTAATTTCTCTAAACGTGATGGTGTATACTTTCTTCCAGGAACGGGTGATTTACCGGAACAAGCGAAGCTTTTGTAAGCCCCTTTGTAAACGTAATCAGGAATACTCCTAAGAAAACAAGCGTAGTACCAATTTCAATGAAACCTATACCTGCATCACCACGCATCGTGCCTGGCATCATCATCAGATAGAAGTCGAACCAGTGTCCTATAAGGATAGCAATAGTTACGATCTTCAGCATGATCATCTGGCGCTTCGCATCTCTCGTCATTAAAACAAGGAACGGGAATACAAAGTTAATAAGCAAGTTGAAGAAGAAGATCCAGGCATATTGGTCATCCAGACGCGCAAGGAAGTAGATTGATTCTTCTGGAAGGTTAGCATACCAGATCAACACGAATTGTGAGAACCAGATATATGTCCAGAAAATAGAGAATGCAAAAACAAACTTTCCTAAGTCATGCAGGTGGTTTGCATTTACCATCTTCAGATATCCATTCTGCTTCAGCACAATCACAGCTAATGTTGTAGCAGCTAAGCCAGAAACGAACCAGCTTGCAAATACATACCAGCCAAACATTGTTGAGAACCAGTGAGTATCAATTGAGAGTACCCAGTCCCAGGCAGCCATAGATGATGATACACCAAATATCACCAGGAACATAGCCGAAATTCTGATGCTCTTGTGGTAGTACGAAGTTCCGCCATGAAGATCTTCATTGATAGAGTTTCTTCTTAACCAGTTAAAGAACAGAATCCATAGAGCGAAAAATAACACCATACGAATTAAGAAGAATGGTGTATTCAGGTAACCTGATTTACCAGCTATGATCGGGTCATAGCGTGGATCATTTACATCATAAAGATAATCGTGTGTCCAATGGAAGATATCGTGTCCTCCGAAAAGGAACAACAGAATCATAAGTACACCACCAATCGGCAGAAAGTAGCTCAGGGCCTCTGGTACACGCTTGATCAGCACAGACCAACCGGCATAAGCCACATATTGTACTGCAACAAAGAAGGTACCTATAAGTGCAATACCAGTAAAGTATACGTTATTTAACCATAGGTTCAGGAATAAACGCTTAGACCAGCTTGCCGCTTCATGCCCGGCAGCAGCAGCCTCTCCATGACCTTCTCCATGATTCGCTCCACCACCGGCAGCCATGAAAATGATGCCTGCAATCAGCAGTACAACACCTACAGCTATCATCAAGAAAAACTTGTTATTCGTTTTTCGTGGTATAATGAGTCTTTCTTCTGTCATTATTCTCAAAATTAATGCTTCTGTCTTAGTTATTAGGTGTTGCTGAATCGGTTGATGCAGCTGCAGCAGTATCGGTTGCGGCTTCTGTTCCAGCAGATGTGCCGGTTTCACCTTTCTGAAGCTGCTGCACGTACATTACAATCTTCCATCGTTCGGTTGGATCAACCTGAGATGCATGCGGCATCATTCTGCCTCTTCCTTCTGTAATCACATGGAAGATATGTCCGGCAGGAAGCTCTGCTACACGTCCAGCACTATAGGAAGGTACACCTTTAAACTTCTGTCCTACTAATCCTTGTCCGTCACCTTGCTCTCCGTGGCATGGAGAACAGAAACGGGTATACAGGATCTTACCTTCAGCTAAGTGCTTATCCGTTCTTTCAAGTGGATTTTGTAACGCAGTGCCTGCGGCCTCTGCATTGTCTTCAGACAAGTACATGTTATACCCTTGCTTTCCGCGTGCTACAGTACCCGGCGCAGGCTGGCGCATGTTCATGCCGCCTGGGTTATACTTGTTTTCTTTTACTTGCTTGTATGGCTCCAGTGGAATAGACTCATACATATCAGGAGCGTACTCTAATCCGGGGTCCTGCTCATTGCTGCAGGCAAACAGCACCGCAGAAGAGAAAAGTATAGCAGAGGCTTTTAAGCCTAAATTCATGAAATTTTTCATTACTTGATTACCTCCTTCTCATTTACTTCGATGGCGCCATTTGTGCGAAGCAGGTCATTTAAGGCGTTCATATCTGTAACACCTTCTTTTACTTCAATTGCCATTACAAACTTATCATCTGTAGAACGCTTATCGAATACATTCACTTTCAGTGATGGCTTCAGTCCCTGCACTATAAAGAATGTGATTACCATACCAAATGCAGCGCAAAGTACGGTTAACTCGAATGTTACCGGGATAAAGGACGGAATAGCAATATGCGGCTTACCACCGATGATCATAGGCCAGTCGAATCCCAGCATCCAGATCTGCATCCATAGTGCAAAGCTCATCCCGAACAGACCACCGAAGAAAGCTACGATTGGCAGCCTGGAACGCTTTATACCTAACACATCGTCCATGCCGTGCACGGGGAAAGGAGTAAATACGTCGTAAATCTTTGTACCGGCTGCGCGGACGTTCTCGATGGCTGTCAGCAGCACATCTTCATCATCATATATGCCTAGAACAAACTTTTTATTCATTGTGGTGTCTATTAGAGTTCAAATCCTTTTCAGTAGCATGCATAGTAGCTGATTTGCTGTGGTTCACACCTGAAGAAGACTTCAGGATGTGCTTCACTTCCGCCATGTTCACAACCGGGAAGTACTTGCAGAAAAGCAGGAACAGTGTGAAGAACAGGCCGATTGTACCCACATATACTCCGATGTCGATGATAGTTGGAGAGAACATTGCCCATGAAGATGGCAGGTAGTCTCTGTGCAGGGAGGTTACGATAATTACGAAACGCTCGAACCACATACCAATGTTTACGAAGATAGAGATGATGAAAGTAGCTGTCAGGCTTCTTCTGATCTTTCTGAACCAGAACAGCTGTGGGGTAATCACGTTACAAGTCATCATAGACCAGTAAGCCCACCAGTACGGACCGAAAGCACGGTTAATGAAAGCATACTGCTCATATTCTACTCCTGAATACCAGGCGATAAAGAACTCAGTAGTATAGGCTATACCAACTATAGAACCTGTCAGGATAATTACTTTGTTCATCGACTCCACGTGCTCCAGTGTGATATAGTGCTCCAGGAAGAACACTTTTCTGGTGATGATCATCAGCGTAAGCACCATCGCAAAGCCGGAGAAGATCGCACCTGCAACGAAGTATGGAGGGAAGATAGTCGTGTGCCAGCCTGGAATAACAGACGTTGCAAAGTCAAAAGATACGATGGTGTGTACAGAAAGTACCAGTGGTGTGGCCAGACCAGCCAGAATCAGAGATACTGTTTCGTAACGAGACCAGGCTTTTGCTGATCCTGTCCAACCCATCGATAAGATAGCGTAAGCCCTTCTTGCAATTGGCCCTGTTGCGCGGTCACGAATAGTTGCGAAATCCGGGATAAGACCAATGTACCAGAATACTAAGGATACAGAGAAATACGTTGAAATTGCGAACACGTCCCAAAGAAGCGGGGAGTTAAAGTTAACCCATAGTGAACCGAACGTATTTGGCAACGGAAGTACCCAGTAAGCCAGCCATGGGCGGCCCATGTGTAGCACCGGGAACATCGCAGCACAAATTACCGCGAAAATTGTCATCGCCTCTGCTGCCCGGTTAATAGAAGTTCTCCACTTCTGACGGAACAGTAAAAGGATGGCTGAGATCAGCGTACCGGCGTGACCGATACCTACCCACCATACGAAGTTGGTGATATCCCATGCCCAACCAACAGTTTTATTCAGGCCCCATTCACCAATTCCAAACCAAAGGGTACGGTAAACAGAGTATAAAAAGATAGCGAGGCCTACCAGGGATACAGCAAGAGCAGCAGCCCAACGTGCGTTAGGCTTTGCTTCTACTTGTCTGCAGACATCTTCTGTGATGTCGTGGTACGTCTTCCCCCCTGTTACAAGAGGCTCTCTTATCGGAGATACATGCTGCATAACTCTCTCGAATTTTATTTTTAAGCTAAGTTTCTAATTTTAGTCAGGTAAGTTACGTTCGGCTGAACGTTCAGCTCTTCCAGTACGTGGAATGCGCGTTCACCCTTCTCACGTGCCAATATCTTAGATATACGGCTTTCAGAATCCAGCATATCACCGAATACGATTGCTTCTGTTGGGCAGGACTGAGCACACGCCGTTACAATTTCACCATCTTTCGGTCTTCTGTTCTCACGTTTTGCCTCCAACTTACCAAGCTGCACGCGCTGTACGCAGAAAGAGCATTTCTCCATAACACCACGGCCACGCACTGTTACATCCGGGTTAAGTACGAACTTAGCCAGATCATTATTCATGGTGTAGTCGAACTTATCGTTGTTAGAGTATGCGAACCAGTTAAAGCGACGTACTTTGTAAGGGCAGTTGTTAGCGCAATAACGGGTACCTACGCAACGGTTGTACGCCATCTGGTTGATACCTTCTGAGCTGTGCATAGTAGCAGCAACCGGGCAAACCGTTTCGCAAGGAGCATGGTTACAGTGCTGGCAAAGCATTGGCTGGAAGATAACTGACGGGTTATCAGCCGGGTGCTCCATAGCTGCATAATCCTTCTCCTCATGCTCTACAGCACTATAGTATCTGTCGATACGCATCCAGTGCATTTCACGACGGTTTAGCACCTCAGCCTTACCTACTACAGGTATGTTGTTTTCTACCTGGCAGCTGATCGTACAAGCACCGCAACCAATACAAGAGTTCAGGTCGATAACCATACCCCAGTGGTGGTTCTTGTACTCATAGTCATCCCATAAAGAGATAGCAGATGGTTTTACCGGGCCATCATGTGTTGTGATGCGGATGTACTCTGTTACTTCTTTCGGGTTCTTAACATATTGTGCGAGCGTATTCTCCTGAACTACCAGACGATCCATGATCGTGTGGTGCGTTTGCATTTGCGCAATTGGAGAAGTAGCATTCGTTTTCTCTATCTTAACCGGGCTGGTATACGAAATGCTGTTATTAACAACTGTTGCGATCGGATAGCCATTGGCTCCAAGTCCTTTTGCAACTGGCATAGTATCCAGATCACGGCCGTAGCCCATAGCTATTGCTACCGTTCCAGGTGCCTGACCAGGCTGTACCAGTACCGGAAGCTCAATAGCAGTTCCGTTGGCAAGCGTTACTTTCACTACATCACCCTGCACCAGCTTCATCTCTTCAGACATCGTGCGCGGCATTGCTACATAGTTACCCCAAGTGGCTTTAGAGATTGGGTCTGCCATTTCCTGCAGCCATGGGTTATTAGCTTCTGAGCCCGGGCCAATAGCCACTTTCTCGTAAAGCACTGCTTCTATAGCGCCTGCAGCTGGTTTTACGGCAGCGGCAGTTATAGTTGCTGGTGTAAAGGTATTTGCTACAGTCAGCAGGCTGCTGCCGTTCTGCAATACACCGTCATGCACAGCTTTCTCCCAGCCTTCGTTAAAGTTGCCGGTAATTACTTTTCTCCAGTTGTTACGGAGATATTCGTAATAGCTTGTGTTGTTGCCGCTCCAGGTAAGCAGGCTGTCCTGCATCTGGCGCGTAGTAAAGATCGGAGATAAAACCGGCTGTGCTAAGCTCAGATATCCTTTTCTTGGCTCAAAGTCATTCCATGATTCCAGGAAGTTGTTGTCTGGAGTTACGAAATCAGCAAGTGCAGCTGTTTCGTCAACGCGCTCAGCAAAAGAAACTTTCAAGCCTACTTTCTTAAGTCCGCTGGCTAGTTTGGCAGCAAGCGGATGATCGTAAGCCGGGTTTGCATTGTAGAAGAACACAGCACCAACTGTACCGTTGTTCATATCGTTGATCAGGCGGATCATCTGCGCATCATTCCCCTGCTTCACGTAGTACGGAGTGGCAGGATCAATGGTAGCACCATTGGCACCTAATGCATTGTTGATAGCAGCAACCATTGCCTGAACAGAAGCGTCATTTGATCCTGAAACCACCAGCGCTTTACCAGCATTGGCTTTCAGGTCTTTTACTGCATTGGCGATTGCTTTAGCATCAACACCAGCAACATTCCCGGCAGCACCGCTACCTGTAATGGCATTATGCAGCGCCGAAACTACAGCAAACTCTTCAGAAGGCTTGATAGGCACACGTACGTCAGCGTTAGCACCAGTCAGTGACATAATTGTCTCGAACTGGTAGTGACGTGACATGTCTTTCTTATCAGCAGATACCTTTCTATTCTGGATATATTGCTTTGCAAATATAATCGGCGCTAACCAGGTACCTAAGAAGTCTGCATTGATGCTTACTATAATGTTGGCTTTGCTGAAGTCGTAGCCAGGTACCACTCCATTATTAGCAGCCAGTAAAGCTGATGATGAGTTTGCATCGTAAACCACGTGCTCAAAGTTACCGAAACGTGATCCGAACTCGTTGATAAGCTGTTTGGTAGACGGAGATATAATTGTAGAAGATACAAATGCTACTCTGCCATTTACAGCGCCTAAGCGAGACGCAATCTCTTTGTCAACCTGTTCCCAAGTTGCTTCTTTACCTTTTACTAATGGTGTACGCAGTCTGTTATTATCGTACACGCTCAGCACTGCCGCCTGTGCTCTTGGGCTAGTACCAAGCGGAGTTAATGCTGATGATGGGTTAGGCTCAATCTTAATCGGGCGTGCCTCACGGGTCTTAACAAGAATGCTGTTATAGTCCCCGTTCATGTAATAGGTAGTTGCATACCAGTTTGCTACACCCGGCTCTATATCTACCGGTTTGTTCAGGTAAGGGATCGCCTTTCTTACAGGCGCCTCACACGAAGCAAGCGACACGGCAGCCACACTGAAACCAAGAAGCTTCAGAAAGTCTCTGCGGTGCGTTTTGCCACTTCCCGAAGTTTCTTCACCACTGGATTCGCCAACCGGCAGGAATTCTGGAAACTCATTATGAGCGTGCTTAGCGAACTCCGGAGTATTCTCTAACTCCTCAATTCCTTTCCAGTATTTTATTCTGTCTTGCATAATATATTTAGAAAACTCGAATATCAGATAATAAATGACTGCTTAGTAATGGCACTTAGAACACTCTGTACCACCGTTTGAAGCTACTGTGAACGCTCCTTTAGAAGAGGCTTCGTGTAGTTTCACCAGGTTATCATAGTACTCGTTTCCTTCTGTGTTCAGAGGCGTTTCGCGGTGGCAGTCGATACACCATCCCATCGTAAGCGGAGAGTACTGATACACTACATCCATCTCCTGGATTGGACCGTGGCAGGTCTGGCACTCTACACCGCCAACTTGCGTGTGCTGTGAGTGGTTAAAATAAGCTAAGTCTGGCAGGTTGTGAATACGCACCCACTCAATTGGCTTATTGCGCTCAATAGCCTTGTAAATCTTCTGAATCTCTGGAGACTCTTTCTTGATCTGGCTATGGCAGTTCATACAGATGTTTGCTG
Source organism: Pontibacter sp. (assembly GCA_036516435.1). Lineage (GTDB taxonomy): Bacteria > Bacteroidota > Bacteroidia > Cytophagales > Hymenobacteraceae > Pontibacter. The sequence goes on along the minus strand of DATBUF010000224.1, from coordinate 4,620 downwards.
AAGGAATGCTGGCACTCTTGCTCTCATAAACAGTAGTATGGCAGTAGTTACAGTCGATCTGATGCTCTCCGGCGTGCAGCTTATGCGAGAAGGCAATAGGCTGTTTAGGCTGATACCCCTGCTGAACACCGATACCCATTGTCTTATCGATTGCCAGATCCAGCAATACAACAGCGAATATCAATACTACCAGTGTGCGTACAGCTTTTGATTTATAAACCTTTGAGAAGTCGAAACGCTGATTAACTACCTCTTTATCAAGGTCATTCAGGTCGCGGTTCTTGTTCAGGTAGTTTTTAAGCAATGACGTGATCAGCAACAGTGTTACTACCAGCACGATCAGTACTATAATAAGCACAACCAGCACCACATCCAGGTAGCTTCCCACAGCACCCAGTGCATCTGTACCTACGTTCTGACCAGGGGCAGCTCCTTCCGGGCCTGCTACTGTTGTCGGAGCCGCTGCAGCTACATTTGCCTGTGCGTCGATATAAGCGAGGATAGATTTGATCTCATCATCAGAGAAAGCAAATGATGGCATCGCCTGCTTGTTATACTCATTGTATATAGCAACGGCATGTGCATCACCGGACTGAATCAGGGCCTGAGAGTTCTTAATCCAACTGATCAGCCAGCTTTCGCTTCTTTGGCCAGTTACACCTTTCAGACCAGGACCCACGATCACATCGCTACCGGCAGAGTGGCAAACAGCACAGTTATTTTTAAACAAAGCAGCTCCCGCATCAATAACAGCAGGATCTGCTGAACCTGTTTCAGCTCCTTCGGTAGAACCTGGCTCTACACCCTTAGTAGCTATTTCCGCCTGCTCACTCTCCTGTGCCTGTGCCCCGAAGGTTAAAGCCAGAGAAAATAAGAAAGCAAGAAAGATCTTGTGTTTGGTTTTAAGTATACAGCTAATCATAGCCATCATCACTTGTGTTTTAGTATAATGGTGAATTTACTTTTCGGGCACAAATCTACTATGGGAATTCCATTATTCAAACACATAGTCTTTATTTTTGGAACCATCCCTGAGGCCTAGTGGTTTACACATGCTTCACCACCAAAATCTCGTTTGAAATCAATTTTCAGGGGTTTTTATTTAGAATCATTATAAATTACTTTTACACTATTTATGTTTACCCTGTCCGGATTTTTTCTTATTTTATAATGGGTTTAGTGCAAACACCCATGGGTATACTTTGATATGGCAGCACAAGTTTTTAATCCAAATTTTTATTCCTTAAAAACAACCTTTCTTGTGATTCTTTTTGCGGTGAAACTATAGTTCATCTTCACACTTCATTCTGCCAGCACCAAGACGCTGCGGCCCGACTTTACACTTTTCTCCCGGAAGTCTTTGTTTTTCAAATTATATAGAAGTATATTTGCGGGCTAAAATCAAAAATTCTAACAGAAGAATGGAATTAAAAAATTACGAAACGGTCTTCATCCTGACGCCTCTATTGAACGAGACGCAGATGCAAGAAACGGTCGAGAAGTTCAGACAGGTGCTTAAGGAAAATAGCGCCGACATTATCCATGAGGAGAACTGGGGACTGCGTAAGCTTGCTTACCCTATCCAGAAGAAATCAACTGGTTTCTATCACCTTATCGAGTTTAAGGCTCCAGGCACTATTGTAGACCAGTTAGAACTGGCTTACCGTCGTGATGAGAAGGTTGTTCGTTTCTTAACTACTGCCCTTGATAAGCACGCAGTGGCTTACAACGAGCGCAGAAGAAACGGCGAGTTTAAACAAGCTAAAAAAGAGGAGGCTAAAGGATAATGAGCTTAGTAAACGAAAGAGTACACAAGCAGGAGAATCGTCAGAAATACTGCCGATTCAAGAAAAGCGGCATTAAGTACATCGACTATAAAGATGGCAACTTCCTGCTGAAGTTTGTAAACGAGCAAGGCAAAATCCTTCCAAGAAGATTGACAGGTACAAGCCTTAAGTTCCAGCGTAAAGTATCTCAGGCTGTTGCAAGAGCACGCCACCTGGCTATTTTACCTTATGTTACAGATTCTTTAAAATAAGGAGGTACTAAGAGATGGAAGTAATACTTAAAGATGACGTTAAAGGCTTAGGCTACAAAAACGATATCGTAACAGTAAAAGCAGGTTACGGCCTGAACTACCTGATCCCACAGGGTTTTGCTGTTATCGCTGATAAATCAAACAAGAAGATCGTTGCTGAGAACATCCGTCAGGCTGCTCACAAAGCAGAGAAGATCAAAGCGGATGCGCAGGCACTGGCTGACAGCATTGGCGACCTGACACTGGAAATCCCAGCTAAAGTTGGTGAAACCGGTAAAATCTTTGGTTCGGTTACAACACTTCAGCTTTCTGATGCCCTTAAGGCAAAAGGAATTGAGGTAGATCGTAAGCGTATCTCATTCGACCAGGATGTAAAAACTGCGGGCGAGTATACAGCTACAATCAACCTGCACAAAGAAGTAAAGCACACTGTTAAATTTAACGTGATCGCTGAGTAATCAGATTATGCTTACAAGAAAGCGCCCTGAAACTATTCAGGGCGCTTTTTTTATGTTTATACCTGAAAAGCAACTATAGCCTATGGTTATAGTTTGTAGTTTTATTACTGATGGCTAAACTATAATGTATGTTCCGGACCGAGATACAGCTCCCAAAAACAGATATGAACCTGCAGTTACACGACAAGGTCGTGACGATAGGCTCCTGCTTTGCACAGGTTATTGGCACAAAGTTACAAGCGTATAAAGCCGATGTACTGGTAAACCCGTTTGGCACTATCTTCAACCCGGTTTCAGTAGGCAAGCTATTACAGGCAGCAGCCGGGGAAAAAGTTGATTTTGAGAACAGCCTGGTGCAGCGGGATGGCATCTGGTATAGTTATGAGCTACACTCCTCTGTCTCCTCTCCTGATAAAGACAAGCTCCAGCAACAGATACAAGAGCAGGTAAAGGCAACACGCGTCCAACTGCAACAGGCAAAACTGCTTATTGTAACGCTAGGCACTGCTGTATCTTACAGGCTAGCAGATTCCGGAGCTATAGTTGCCAACTGCCACAAACTACCGGCAAAACAGTTCAGCCGCGAGCTCCTCACCATACCTGAAATTACAGAAAATATGAGCCGCAGCTTTGCAGCTCTTAAGCAGCTCAACCCTGCTTTGCAAGTTATAGTTACTGTAAGCCCGGTGCGTCACGTAAAAGAAACCCTTCCTGTAAACAGCGTAAGTAAATCCATCCTGCGGGTTGCTGCTCATTACCTTGCCGAACAGCAGCAAGACGTACTCTACTTTCCAGCCTACGAGATCATGCTGGATGACCTGCGTGACTACCGCTTCTATGGCCCGGACATGCTACACCCCACCTCTACCGCAGAAGACTACATCTGGCAAAAGTTTGCAGTCGCCTACCTGCACGCCGACTTTCAGCAGTTTATACCTGCCTGGGAAAAGATCCGGAAAGCAATTACTCACCGTCCCTTCCACCCGCAGGCCGAGGCACACCAAACCTTTATTTTAAAGACTCTGCAGCAATTACAGCAACTGGCTGCTACCTATACTATACCTATAACCGAAGAAGAACAGCAACTGCGCCAGCAGATAATTAGCAACTAAACTGCTGCCTGCCCCAACATATATAGGGTACCGGACCGTAATACAACTATACACCTGTACCTTATGGCAGCTAAAAAACCGAACCGGCTTATAAATGAGAGTAGCCCCTACCTGCTACAACATGCCTACAACCCTGTTGACTGGTATGCCTGGGGGCAGGAGGCGCTGCAACGGGCAAAGCAGGAGAACAAGCCTGTTTTGGTAAGTATTGGCTATGCTGCCTGCCATTGGTGCCATGTTATGGAGCATCAGAGCTTCGAAGATACAGGCATTGCCGCAACTATGAATGAGCACTTTATCTGCATAAAAGTGGACCGGGAAGAAAGGCCGGATGTGGATGCCATTTACATGGAAGCAGTGCAGGTAATGGGAATACGTGGTGGGTGGCCATTAAATGTTTTTCTGACTCCTGATGCCAAGCCGTTTTATGGCGGTACTTACTTTGCCCCACAACAATGGAAGCAGTTACTGCTGAGCATCGCCGATGCTTACCGGAACAATCACGATGAACTTACCACTACAGCAGAACAGTTTGCTGCACACCTAAGCATCAGCGATCTGGAGAAGTATAGTTTGGGGAGAGAGGCTGGCGCAGCAAATGAGGAAGGACTAAAGCAGATCTATCAGCACCTGAGTAAGCGCTTTGACCGGGAACACGGAGGCGCAGCACCAGCTCCCAAGTTTCCGATGCCTGCTACCTATTTGTTTTTACTGCGCTATTATAGCCACACCCACGACGAAACAGCCCTGGCACAGCTAAACCTTACCCTGCGAAACATGGCTTATGGTGGCATTTATGACCAGCTAGGCGGCGGGTTTGCCCGGTATGCGGTAGATGCCCACTGGCTGGTACCTCATTTCGAGAAAATGCTCTACGACAATGCCCAGCTTATTACCCTTTACTCTGAAGCCTACCAGGTAGCCAGGGAGCCGCTGTACAAGGAAGTGGTTTACGACACTATAAAGTTTGCAGAGCGGGAGCTGATGAGCAAAGAAGGAGGTTTTTACTCCT
>DATBUF010000223.1:0-5605 GCA_036516435.1 Pontibacter sp. | reverse complement strand
AGGCTATAAAGTATACCAGTACCACCACCTGTCAGTTAGCAAGCTGCTCACGCACCCGTTCATCCGCCGCTACGAACTATACCTGAACGAGCAACCCGACCAGGCTGAATTTCATGGGCTGATACAGCAGGTGCTGGATACGATAGTTTCGGAGAACAAGGTACTGATAACGGCGCAGGAACTACTGGAATTGGGCAAGCATCACCCGCTTTTCGAGACGCTGTTCCGTACCTGGCGCGACTGCGACGACATTATAGTTGCCATGTACGACCTGATCGAACTGCTCCGCCAGGTTTATACGCACGGCCACAACACCATCGAAACCGAGTATCTCTATACTTTCTATACTATAGTGAAGCGACTGGACACGATCTTCGATTGCCGTGAGCAGAAGATATCGGTTCGTAGCTTCCGCAAGTTCTTGTACGAGTTGATCACGCAGCAACGCCTGCCTTTCAGCGGCGAACCGATCTCTGATGTGCAGATCATGGGTATGCTCGAAACGCGTGCGCTGGACTTTGAAAACCTGATTATTCTATCGGTAAACGAGAACACCTTGCCGGCTCCCAAAAAGCATAACTCTTTGATGCCTTACGATGTGCTGAAGGAATTTGGCCTGCCCACTTATGCTGAAACCGAGGGCGCGATGGCGTACAATTTTTACCGCCTGCTGCAGCGTGCCAAACGTGTAAACTTATTGTATGTGCTGCCTTCTGATACCTATGGATCTGGTGAGAAAAGCCGCTTTATCTTGCAGCTGCAAAACGACCTGGCGCTACGCAACCGCAACATTACGTTCCGCGACATGACAGCCGTAGTAGAGCAACAAGATACCAAGGCTTATGATGAAGACATCGTTATAGAAAAAGACACTGCCACACTGGAACAGATAAAGCGCGACCTGCAGCGTGGCCTCTACCCTTCCAGCCTCAACACCTACATCAACTGTTCGCTTAAGTATTACTTCAGCCGCATAGCCAAAATGCAGGAAGTCGAAGAAGTCGAAGAACAGGTGGATTCGGCGCAGTTTGGTACAGTGGTGCACCAGGTTTTGGAAGATTTTTTTAAACCGTATGAGCAAAGCGGTCAGCCTATAGTTGCCGAAAGTATAGACCAGATGCTGCTGGAACTACCAAAGCAGGTAAAAATGGCTTTCGACCATACCACGCGCGGTGCTACTACTGACCGTGGCATGAATTACCTGTTGCTGCAGGTAGCCATCGAAGTGCTGCAGAAATACCTGAACACACTTAAAAACTCCAGCGAACTGCCACTTTACATCCTACGTCTGGAAGACTCTCTTACGGCAAAGTTATCAGTTCAAATTGACGACGAACTGCTTGAAGTAACCATAGCCGGTAAAGCTGACCGCATCGATATGACCGGCCACGAAGTGCGCGTGATAGACTATAAAACCGGAAAAGTAGAGCAGAACAAACTGCGCGTAAAAACGGATGATCTGCGTGCACCATCGTCCAAAACAAAAGATTTCGACAAGCCACGTCAACTATGGCTGTACCAGTACATTCTGCAACGCCAGCTCCGCGAAGCACCACAAACTATAGTTGGCAACCAACAGCATCTAGATACTTCAACTATAGCGGCTAAGTCGGGTATTATCTCGTTTAGGAACATTGATGAAAATGTACTATCGTCGGAGTTTAATTTTGTGGGGGAAGATGGTCAGCCGAAAGATTTTATAGTTGCATCGGAAGAGCTATTAACTGGCATCATTAAAGACATGCTGAACCCGAATGAGCCGATACGGAAGACAAAGGATCTGGAAGTATGCCAGTGGTGCCCGTATAAGGGCATTTGCGCCAGGTAAAACTGCATACCTATAGTTCCCCCGCCCAAGCGGCAACTATAGGTGGAATGATTCATCTTATAGTTTGAATGTATTAAAATTTTGGCCGTATCCATAGGAAACCTGTATCACCTTGCATAAAACCATAAAGCAGCTGTCCCGCTTCGGGCTTACCTTACAAATCATTAAAACAGCCATGGCTGCCGCTGTGTCGTGGTTTGTGGCAGCTAATGTGCTGCAGGCAGAGCATCCTTACTTTGCAGCTATTGCAGCCATACTCACGGTGCAGGTAACCGTCGCTGATTCAGTAGACAAGGCCACACAGCGCATCATTGGTATTATCGGAGGGGTGCTGCTCAGCATGCTCATCGGGCATTGGTTCAGGGTAAGTGCTGTCTCTATCTTTTTCGTGATTCTGCTGGGTATGGCTATTTCAAAAGCGCTGCGCATGAACCCGCAAATCATTTCGCAGGTGGCAATCAGTTCGCTGCTGGTGCTGGCATTCGGCCATTTTAACGAGGGCTACGCATTTGAACGCATCATTGAAACAGTCATTGGCTCTGCCATAGCAGTAACTATAAACGCTGCCATCGTGCCTCAGAATGCCATCCCCGATGTGAAGCAGGGCATTACGCGCCTGGCCGCAACTGCTGCCAACACACTGAGCAGCCTGACCGTGCTGTTAGATTATAACGCTGTCCGCCGCAAAACAGGTCGCTCAGAAGTTAAAATACTGAGACGGGAATATCAGAAGTGCCTCGACACACTGAACCTGGCCGAACAAAGCCTGAAGTACAACTTCTTCCTGACCAACAAACGTACGCGGCTAACCAGGCTTGCTGTCAGCATCCGGAAGCTCGACCACATGATTGTACAGATTCGCGGAATACGCCGGGGCTTAGACGACCTGCAGCAGGATAGAAAGCTCCAGTTCAGTCCGGCGTTTGCACAACAGCTCGCACAGGCGATGGATGCTACAGCAAAATGTATTGCTATGTCGGGACAGGCAAGCGTACATACCACACAAGAGCACCTGGCTGCACTACATGAGGCGATTGAGGCGGCACGGACAGCACAGTCCGCCTGCCTGAAGGAAATCCAGACTATTCCTACCCTGGAAGTGCTGCGCGATGTAGGCAGCATCCTGACCGACCTTAGCCGTATAGTTGCGGAAACCGAAAGGCAGACCACAGCGCCCAGGTAAGGCCACCGGAGACAAAGTAGCTGCTTTTTTGTAATTTGCCGAAACCGGTATACCACATCATCATGGCCGAAGCTAATTTACCTCTTTACCAGATTCAGGATTTTAATGCCCAATGGCAACAGGAACGTTATTTTTACCTGAAACCTTTTTCGCAGCACCTGCAGGAGCATGCCTTTGTACAGAAACCGCACAGGCATAACTTTTACATCCTGCTTTTTATAACACATGGTTCCGGCACGCACACCATCGACTTTAAAACCTACCCGGTTGCCCCGGACATGGCTTTTTTCATGTCGCCCGGCCAGGTGCATAGCTGGCAGCTGAGCCCCGATACCGAAGGGTACATCCTCTTCTTTAACCCGGCCTATTACCTGCTGGATTTTCCGTATCACCGGCTCTACAATTTGCCGTACTTTCATAGTTTGCTGCAACAGCCCTTCCTGCAGATACCAGTTGCTGAGCACGCTCTCCTTCAGGGCATTATTCACCACATGCAGCAGGAGCTACAGCAGCAGCAACTCTACACCGATGCCATTATCCGCGACTATCTTGACATCCTGCTCCTGCGCCTGGCGCGCCTTTACCTGACCAGCGGGCCGGCCAAGCAGTTGGCTGCCGGGGTAGCTTCGCAGCTCGAGGCATTGCAAAACCTTATTGAAAAACACTACAAGGAACACCTGCCGGTGCGCTTTTATGCAGATAAACTACATGTTTCGGCAAAGCAACTGAACGAAATAAGCAAGCGTGCCACCGGCAAAACAACTACAGAACTGATGCAGGATCGTATTATTTTAGAGGCACAGCGCCTGCTGCTGCACGCAGACCTAACTGTATCGCAGGTGGCAGCCGAGCTGGGCTACTTTGATAACGGGTATTTCTTTCGTTTCTTTAAAAAGCATGTAGGGCAAACCCCGGAGCAGTTCAGGAACGCGCAGGCTTAGCGCCCGGCGGCCTGACCGGAGAAATTGTACAGCATTAGGTTTCTTCCGTACAGTATAGCAGTGCGTGCCAATGGTTATCTTTGCAACAACTACTTATTACAGATTATGGCCTGGAAAGACTCTGCTTTATATAGTATCCTGAATACCAAGTGTCCGCGCTGCCACGAGGGCGACATGTTTCCGAAAGGTACGTTCTACAACTTCCGCAGATTTGCAGAAATGAATGAGAAATGCAGCTGCTGTGGCCAGCATTTTGAGCCGGAAACAGGATTTTATTATGGCGCCATGTTCGTGAGTTATGCCTTTAGCACCGCCATTTTTATAGCTGTCTGGATAGCGCTGAGCTTTCTGACCGAAGAGGTGACAATCACGATGATGATCATCGCACTTATTATTGCTGTAGTAGCTTTGCTGCCTGTCAGTTTCCGGCTCTCGCGCAGCATCTGGATCCATTTTTTTGTGCGCTATAAAGGCCCCTGCACGCCAGAGAAGCCATAAATCAGGGCTGGTGTCTATTGCTGCAGCCTTTTAACTTTTTCAGAAAACCTTTCTCATAACAGCACCTGCTGTTCCTGGCTAAACTTACGGCCTGGTCTCGTACAGCAGGTGTTCTAAATGCCTGTTATTTACAGCAGCAGTCTACAATTACGTGTAAAAAGATAAACAATAACCGCCCGAAGGCGTTTTATTTAAAGGGCACAGTTCCCATTAGTTTATTGTACCATTTTACACTACAAGCTATGAAATCTTTATGTACACTCCTTTTATTTACCTTTGTTTTTGTTTTTAGTGCCGCCGCTCAGGACGACCTGACACGGCCACAAACAACTGCCCCGGTTGCCGGCGAAGCAGTAGCAAAAGGTAACTGGCTGGTTGGCGCCAGCATTGGCAACATCGGCCACAACTTCAAGTCCGAAACGTTTACGCTAGACATAAACCCGAGAGCAGGCTACTTTATTTCGGATAATGCTGTAATTGGGGCGCAGGTGCAACTGGGGCTCACTGCCTACGACGGCGGCGAAGACTTCCGTTACGGCCTAACGCCATTTGTGCGCTATTACTTTCCGGAAGGTGCCGCTCCAACCCACCGCTGGTTTGGCGAGGCCATCGTAGGATTTGCCGGCAGCTCGTTCGAGGATAGTGAGGGAGATGCTATTTTTGATGCGGTGTATGGCATTAGTGCCGGTTATGCGCATTTTGTTGCATCAAATGTAGCGTTGGAGGGCATGCTGAACCTGATTCGCAGCAACGCCAATATTGAGGTAAGTAACGACTCCTCTACTGGCTTATCTTTTAGTCTTGGCCTGCAGATTTACCTGCCGGGCAGCGGCAGAACATTCTAAAACCCTGCATTTACCAGACAAAGGCTCACCCGTAACTATAGTTGCGGGTGAGCCTTTTTGTTTCTATTTCACGAACAGCCGTTTATCGAAGGTAAAAGGTGTAATGCTATCTATAGTTACCTGCTGAAAGTGCGGGTGGCGCGGATTAACAAGATAGTTAAAGGCGCCCTGCACAGCAGCAGACGGTACTTTTAGTACCAGCGTTTGTTGCTCCTGTATGTACCTGTCGCCGAGCAGCTGGGTAGCATTGCCGTGCGGGAAAGTTTTCCAGTCTTCCGGGAGTGTAGTTTCGGGTAGTTCGGCTATCACG
>DATBUF010000222.1:0-2834 GCA_036516435.1 Pontibacter sp. | reverse complement strand
TGCGACAGGGTAGGTGGCCTGGGCTGTAACCTGCCTGCCCTGCGCGACGGCGAAGCCCGTGCAGCCACTGGTGTGTATCGCAACATGGTAGCAGAAGGCAAGCGCGAGCTAACCCGTAACAACATTGCCCAGGCCGATCGCCTGGCCGAAGAAGCACTGCGCTTCCAGAGCGACTACCGGGATGTGCTGCCGCAGCCAACCGAAGCTATTGAACTACAGAACCAGGTAAAGTATACCTATTATGTAGCGCACATTGATAAGGGCAAAAACTACCTGACCAGCAAAAACTATACGGCCGCGCTGAGCCAGTTCGAGGCTGCGCTGGCGTTGCAGGAAAGCTATACATTTAAGCAGGTGCGGGAGCTGAGCACCCTGGTGCAAAAAGCCGCTAAACCTGTGCTGCTAGCCGAGTTGCAGAATGGCTATGAGCAGGCCATGCGCAACCAGTTAACCGATGCACGCGCGGTGGCATCTAAAGCCGTTGCCATGCAGGGGCGCTATGGTTTAGTGCAGGATAAAGATGTGATCAGCAAGTATAACCTGCTCCGCGACCGTATTGTAACGCAGGAATGTCAGAATGCACAAAACGCTTATGATGGGCATGTGCAGCAAGCAAAAGAACTGGTCCGCAGCAAACAGTACTTAGCCGCTGATAAGGCCTATGTAGCCGCGCTTAAAGTAGCCAGCGATAACACTGTTTGCCAGCTGGCGGACTTTACAGCAAAAGATGGCCGCGAAGCTATAGTTGCTGCCGTACGTTACCAGCAGATGCTGGAGGATGTGAACCGCTTTGTTGCCAGCAGCCGCTACACCGAGGCCCTGCAAACCTACAACCAGGCCGAAAAGCACTACAAAGCCTATGAAGTAAACCGTTTCGGGCTGGATCATATTTCGCTGTACAACTACGCCAAGGAAACGCCAAAGCTACCGTTTACGGCAGAGGTAGTGCAGTACTACGCCAGCCTGGGCGAAGAGGAAGTTGCGATAAGCCTGCTAACTATACTGCTGCAGAAAGACTATAAAAACCGCAAGACCAAAGACGTGCAGGAGCAGCTTGGCAAACAACTGGCCTCGCAGGACGTGCAACTCGGTTTAAAGGATGACGTGGAATCCTTGGCTATGAAACACACCAATAATAACCGCGATCTGAAGAAGCTGCGAAAAGCTTACGAAAAAGAACGGAAGCGCTTAGCGAAGGTTAAAGTGTAAGGGTAAAAGGCAGGAGTTCTCCTGCCTTTTTTGTTATCTGAACTATAGATGAATGGTAATTTACTGATTTGTAGGATTTAGACCTCGTAGCGTGCGGAGCTCCTACGAGCGTCTGGTGCTATAGTTGCCGTTACTGCTAAGCTATAGTTCTATAGTTGGCTATGGTTGCCGCTGAACTATAGTTTTATAGTTGGCTATAGTTGCTGATTTGAAACAAGCCTACTGTTTAATAGCTACTTATATTCCTGGGAGCTTTACCTACCCTTTGTTTTATAGTTAGCTTGGCTCCCTCCTGGGCCGGGAGGCCCCGTCTTTGGGCATCGCGCTGCTGCCTTCTTGCTATCCTCCTGCGTCGGATTGCCTGCGGCACCGCAATAAGTCAAAGGCGCTCAACCCAAAGACTGACATTATTTCGATAGTTGATGCTATAGTTAGGAGAGAAGCTATAGTTGCATCGCTTTTCTCGTGGTTGTAGTTCTGTAGGGACAGGTCGCGACCTGTCCGCTCTTGGGCTGTAACTATAACACGATAGCTGCAACTATAGCAATGGCTGCTGGCGCGGGTTTGCAACCCGTGTCTAACTATGATGTTGAGTTTGTAACTCGACTGGGCCACAGGGCCAAACTTCAGCCAGCCACGGTAAAGAGGCTGTAACTATAAACGATAGCCACAACTATAGCCACAGACCTCGTACTGTCTTCCAGACCTGTGAGTGTCTTGCCAACTATAAAACTATAAAGCTGATTATAGCAAAAGCCTAATCCAGCTCATCCTTTAATCCTGTAAATCCTGATTCAGACAAAAGACCTGCTAATCTATCTAATCCCCATTAAGCTGCGGCCCAGACAAATTACTTCTTCAGCATCTGCTGCAGCACGCCTTCCTTCAGCGCATACGACGATACCCGGATCTCCTGCAGGTTGTAGTTCTCAAGCACAAAATCTACCAGTATGCTGGCCAGCACGATCATATCCACACGCATTTCCAGCATGCCGGGAATAGCCAGGCGCTCGTTGTGGTCCTTGGAGAGCAGCTCCTGATAAATACTATAGAAGTCAGCTACAGGTAGCTCCGATGCAGGGGGTATAGTTTGCTGGCGCGAAGTGTCGCCGTGGCGGAGTGCATTGATGTCGCAGAATGTGTCGAAAGTGCCGGAGGAGCCTACCAGTATAGTTGGTTTGTAGGTGGCTACAGCTTCGGTGAGCGGTTGTAGTTTCTCGGCTAAGTAAACTTTTTCGGAGGCTATACTTTCGGCGGGTATCGGATCGGCGGTGAAGAAGTGATCCATCAGGCGCTGGGCTCCGATCTCGAAGCTGCGTTTCCAGAAAATTTCCTGATTGTTGCAAAGGATAAACTCCACGCTGCCGCCGCCGATATCCATGAGCAGGGCTGTCTGCTCGCTTAGCACACCGGCGAAGCGCACACCATAGTAGATCAGTTCGGCTTCGCGGGCACCGTCGATCACTTCTACCTCAATGTCGGTCTGCTTGTAGATGTCTTTTACAAAATCGTCGCCGTTAGTAGCGTTGCGCACCATGCTGGTTGCCATGGCCCTAACTGTTTCTGCACCATGCTCATCAATCACCTTCCGGAAATCGCGCAGTGTTTTCAGGGCTCGCTCGTAG
>DATBUF010000221.1:0-2044 GCA_036516435.1 Pontibacter sp. | reverse complement strand
AACCGAGCGGCGCCAGGCTTACCTGAACGAGATATTTCAACAGGCACCTGTAGGCATCACCATTCTGCGCGGCCCCGACTACGTTGTTGATCTTGCGAACCCCGGCGTTTGCGAGATATGGGGGAAGAAGTATGAGGAAGTCATTGGCAAGCCCATTCTGGAAGCGCTGCCCGAAGTATCGGATCAGGGTATAAAAGAGCTGCTGGATGGCGTGTACAATACCGGGGTGCCTTTTCTGGCGCACGAGCTTCCTGTTAAGTTAGAGCGAAACGGAAAGCTGGAGGATGTTTACATCAACTTTGTTTACCAGGCCATGCGCGACGATGCCGGCACGATTATCGGCATTATTGCTGTTGCCATCAGCGTGAACGAGCAGGTAGAAGCCCGCAAGAAAATAGAGGGAATGAACAGGGAACTGCTGGCCATTAATGCGGACCTGGACAACTTTGTTTACGCAGCTTCCCACGACCTGAAAGCGCCTATCTCCAACATAGAAGGGCTGATGAAAGCCTTTGTAGATTACCTGCCGGAAGAGACGCTGAAGTTAGAAGAAGTGCAACGGGTGCTCCGGTTGATCCAGCATTCTGTTGACAGGTTTAAGCGGGCGATTGCGGACCTGACCGAAGTAGCCAAGGTGCAGCGCGAAGACAATGAAGACATCGCAAAAGTAAGCCTGAAGGAGGTGGTGCAGGACATCGTTCTCGATTTCGAGTCACTGATTAAGGAGAAGGCTGCAACTATAGAAACCAACCTGGCTCCGGATGCGGTAATCGAGTTTTCTGCTAAAAACGTGCGCAGCATAGTATACAACCTGCTGAGCAATGCCCTGAAGTATAGTTCGCCGCAACGGCAGCCGCACATTACGCTCGCCACCGAATGCACACTAGAGTTCATTATACTTTCGGTATCCGATAACGGCCTCGGCCTGAACCCGGCCGATGAGCTGAAAATATTTTCCATGTTCAAGCGCCTGCACGACCATGTGGAAGGTTCCGGTATCGGATTATACATTGTAAAGCGCATCGTAGAAAACGCCGGCGGCCGTATAGAGCTGGAAAGTGAGCTGGGCAAAGGAACAACCTTCCGGGTATACTTCAAGCGCTGATCTTATTGTCTGGACCAGTGATCAGGCATGATTAAACAGATTTTTAGGATTAGGCTATTGCTATAGTTGAGGCTATAGTTCTATAGTTCCGGTTTGTCATCCCTCTGCTGTTTCGGGTATCTGTGTCCGAAACCTCTCTGCCACGGACTTTCCAGGCCGCCTTTTTATGGCCACTGCTATAGCTTATAGTTGTTATTGAAACTCATTTATCTGTCATCCTGAAAGGATCTTGGTTGTGGGGAGTATAGGCCTTGGCGATAACCCACCCCTGCCCCTCCCGAGAGGGGAATTGCTGCCATTGTTATTGTTGAGCTATAGTTTTATAGTTGCTGGAATTACGCCATCCCAGCCTTTCCCTAAAAACAGGAAAGGAATTTCTACTTGTCTGAATCAGGATTTTCAGGATTAGAGGATGAGCAGGATTATTGTTTACTATGGTCAGCTCTATAGTTTCATAGTTGTAGTACTATAGTTATAGAGCCTGTGCTGTTTCAGACATCCATGTCCGAAACCCCTCTGCTGCGGACTTCCTGGTCCGCATTGCTACGGCCGCTGCTATAGTTCTATAGTTACCGATTCTTATACATGTCAGCTATAGTTGGGGCTCTGCCCCAGTTGAGTTACAAACTCAACATCATAGTTAGACACGGGTTACAAACCCGCGCCAGCAGCCTTTGGTTATAGCTTCAGCTATAGTTTCATAGTTACAGACCAAGAGCGGACAGGTCGCGACCTGTCCCTACGGAACTACTACCACGAGCAATCTCGAAGCTTAGCAGAACAAACTATATATCAGCCTTCCCAAGAAGTGATGTTTGCAGTCTTTGGGTTGAGCGCCTTTGACTTGTTGCGGTGCCGCAGGCAATCCGACGCAGGAGGATAGCAAGAAGGCAGCAGCGCGATGCCCGAAGACGGGGCCTCCCGGCCCAGGAGGGAGCC
>DATBUF010000220.1:0-1719 GCA_036516435.1 Pontibacter sp. | reverse complement strand
CGTGTCAAGCATGATAGCGGCAATTTACGAAACCCCGCGCTATGGAATTAGCAAATTTCCTTAAATTAGAGTTATTTGCAGGTATACTTAAACCCGGTAAAATTGGCTGATTTTCCTTCTCTGCTGACTTTTGAACAGGTGGGCACTGCTGCCGAGGGATTGCTCACCTCCACACAACTGGCCCAAAAACTGCCTTTTACCGTGAGGCGCGTGTTCTGGATACAGGATACACCACCAGACAAAGTACGCGGCCACCACGCCAACAAAACCACCCGGGAAGTACTCATCGCCCTGACAGGAAGCATACATGTGAAGGCCGAAACCAGCTCCGGCAAACAGGAGTTTTTACTTTCTTCAGCAAGTCAGGGGCTCTACATTCCTGCCCTGTGCTGGACCGAACTTACTTTTACCACCGGAACTATAGCATTATGCCTGGCCAGTACCGATTATGACGAGCAGGATTACGTGCGCAACTATACAGAGTTTAAACAGCTGATGAAGGTGTAAGATGCAGGTACCTTACTTCGCTTTCAGGGATTGGCCGGCTGGTATAATGCAGCAGGTGGAGCAGGCGGTAATGTGCGCATTGCGTGAGCATCAGTTTATACTTGGTCCGGAGGTAGCGCAATTTGAGGCCGCTTTTGCCCGCTTTTTAGGAACTAGCTATGCCATTGGGGTTGGTAACGGCTACGATGCCCTGGTGCTGGCGCTGAAGGCTGCAGGAGTTGGCCCCGGAGACGAGGTAATTCTGCCTGCCAATACCTTTATTGCTACCATTAATGCGGTAGTGCAGGTAGGGGCAAGGCCTATACTCGCCGAGCCAGATCCTGAAACCTGTAATCTTACAGCCGCCTCGGCAGCACAGCACATCACTTCTAAAACAAAAGCAATACTTCCGGTGCACCTGTACGGACAGGCCTGCCAAATGGAAGCGCTACAGGAGCTCTGCAAAAGCTATAGTTTAAAACTGGTAGAAGATGCTGCCCAGGCACACGGTGCAACCTATAAAAACCAGTTTGCCGGCACATTTGGTGAGGTCGCCGCTTTCAGTTTTTACCCGACCAAGAACCTGGGAGCCATAGGCGACGGCGGCGCTGTGGTGACTGCTGACCCTGAACTGGCAGCTTACCTGCTGAAGTACCGCAACTATGGGCAGCAGGAGAAATATCAGAATGAGCTCATCGGCGTAAACTCGCGGTTGGATACGCTGCAGGCGGCTGTGTTAAGTATCAGGTTAAATTACCTGCAGGCGCAAAACCAGGAACGGCAGCACTTGGCTGGCATTTACCTTCGGGAGCTGCAAATGTTGGATGAGCTGATATTACCGGTTACAGCCGAGCATTGCAGTCATGTGTACCATATCTTCAACATCCGTACCCGGCGCCGCGACCAGCTGAAAAGCTACCTGCTACAACAAGGCATCCAGACAGGCATTCATTACCCGGTTCCGATTCATCAGCAGCCCGCTTACCGCTATCTTCACTACAAGCCTAGCAGCTTCCCGATAACCGAAGCATTAGCCCAGACCAGCCTGAGTCTGCCCCTTTTCCCCGGCCTCACTGAGGCAGAACAGCAACATGTAATTCATAGTATCAAGCGGTTCGTCTTGACCAGTGATTAGAGAGATTAAACAGATTTTCAGGATTAGGCTATAGCTATAGTTGAGGCTATGGTTTTGTCATCCAGAAAGGATCTTGGTGGCTGGGAGTAAAGTCCTTG
>DATBUF010000219.1:0-3583 GCA_036516435.1 Pontibacter sp. | reverse complement strand
GCCGCGCATCAACAAAACCGTGGTAGAAATGGCCGTGAAAATGGGACTGGCTACGGACTGTAACATTACGCGCTACAACATCTACGCCCGCAAAAACTATTTCTACCCCGACCTTCCGAAAGGCTACCAGATCACGCAGGACAAAACGCCAATCTGCACGGCCGGGCATGTGGTTGTAAAAGATGCGGAAGGAAAAGACAAGAAAATCGGCATCACCCGCATCCATATGGAAGAAGATGCCGGTAAATCGATGCACCTTGCCGGGGAAACGGAGACCTTGGTCGATTTTAACCGCGCCGGTGTGCCGCTGATCGAAATCGTGTCGGAGCCGGATATCCGCGACTCTGAGGAGGCTTACAACTACCTGACTGAGATCAAGCGCCTGGTAAAATACCTGGAGATATGCGACGGAAACATGGAAGAAGGCTCGTTGCGTTGCGATGCAAACATTTCCGTAATGCTGAAGGATTCTCCGCTGTGGGGCACGAAGGTAGAAGTGAAGAACATGAACTCCTTCCGCAACGTGCAGCGCGCCATTGAGCACGAGATAGAGCGCCAGATTATGGTGTTGGAAAATGGCGGTACCGTAGACGGCGAAACCCGAAACTTTGATGCCAATACTGGCACAACGACGGCCATGCGCTCTAAAGAAACCCTGAACGACTACCGTTACTTCCCGGAGCCGGACCTGCCGCCGTTGGTTATTGAGCAGGAGTGGCTGGAACAAATTAAGGCAACTATGCCGAGCCTGCCACAGGAGCTATACAAACGCTTTACAGAAGAATATGGCCTGCCGGAGTACGACGCCAATGTTCTGACAGATGCTAAGGAAGTGGCATTATACTTTGCGGAACTCTGCAAGCACACCACCAACTATAAGGCAGCCTCTAACTGGGTAATGGGGCCGGTAAAATCGTACCTGAACGAACTGCAACTGCACATAAAGGATTTCCCGCTGCAGCCGCATAGCATTGCTGAAATCATCGCGCTGGTAGATGCAAACAAGGTGAGCCATTCGGTGGCTGCCAAGCAACTGTTCCCTTATATGTTGCAGAACCCGGGTGTGGCCGCGCACCAGGTAGCAGAAGAGCAAAACCTGTTGCAGAACTCTGATGCCGGTGCTTTGGAAGATATTATTGCAGAGGTACTGGCCAACAATCCGCAGAAAGTAGCCGAGTACAAAGCTGGCAAGCAGAGCCTGATCGGCATGTTTATGGGAGAAATCATGAAGAAAACGAAAGGCAAAGCTGATCCGAAAGTGGCAAACAAGCTGCTGGCCGAGCGGTTAAATGCTTAGAAGAGCGTAGTACGTAGCACGTATCAAGTAGCAGGATTGTTTTCGATAATCGTGCTACTTGATACGTGCTACGTGTGTCGTAAATACATTAAAGACAGAAAGATATGAAACTTAAACAGTATCTGGCAGTTGCCGCAGCGGTGGCATTGCTGGCTGGTTGCCAGGGCAACAAGTCTGCTACCAACGCTGAAAATGGCTATACCATACAGGGCAAGCTGAATAACGCCACAACCGGCAGTGATATTTACCTTTTCGAGCTGGAGGCGCAGCAATTCGTTCCGCGCGATACAGCGCAGATTGGCGACAATGGTGCCTTTAACTTTGCCGGCCAGTTAACAGAACCGTCGCTTTACCGCGTTACCATCGACCAGCGCGATGGCGTAATTCTGGTGCTGGATAAAGGGGTAAATGTTAAAGTAGAGGCTGATGCCAAAGATCTGAATGGTACTTCCAAAATTGAAGGTTCCGAAGACTCTAAGCTGTTTCAGGAGCTGAACAAGTTGGTGAACGAGACCCAGCTGAAGAAAATGGAACTGCAGCAGAAATTTATGCAGGCCAACAACGAAGGAAAAACAGAGGAGGCCAAAGGTTTTGAAGCTGCTTTTATGGCAGAGCAGCAGCGCCTCCGAGATTTCCTGGCGAAACATCCGGCCTCTGTTGTTTCTGCGTTTGGTACGCTTACCCTGATTGATCCGGCCACGGACTTTGCTTTTGCAGACAGCATGTACACGCTGTACAACAAAAACATCCCGAACTCGAAGTATACCGCTGAACTGGGTGAGCGCCTGAAGGGAATGCGCAGCACATCGGTTGGGCAGGTTGCTCCGGATATTGTACTGCCTACACCGGATGGCGGAACTGCTTCTTTATCTTCGTTGCGCGGCAAATACGTGCTGATTGACTTCTGGGCAAGCTGGTGCGGACCGTGCCGAAAAGAGAACCCGAATGTAGTGCGCATGTACAACGAGTATAAAGATAAAGGCTTCGAAATATTTGGCGTGTCGCTGGATCAGAACCGGGAGAAGTGGCTGAAGGCAATCGCAGATGATAAACTGACCTGGCCGCACGTGTCAGACCTGAAAGGGTGGGAGAGTGCTGCAGCCAGCCTGTACAACATCACCGCCATTCCGCAGACACTTTTGCTGGATAAGGAAGGCCGCATCATCGCTAAAAACCTGCGCGGCAAAGAGCTGGAGAATAAACTTGCTGAAGTGTTGAAGTAGGCAGTGATCCAACTATAGCTAAAAAGCCTTTCCGTAACTGGAAAGGCTTTTTAGCTATAGTTGGGTTATGATATTTAAGATGGTTGTGATGAACTATAGTATCGGACTGCAACTTCAGGAAGTTAATGTCTGTCATCACCCGCAGACTTTATAGTTCGGGCTACGCTTTAAAAACTCTTTGCAGTGCTCCCCACAGCAGCTTTTTCTTTTCTACATCATGTTCCAGGTCGGCCAGGGCGTGCGAGAAAACGATGGGCACTGCACCAAGCTGAACAGGGTTATAAAGAGTAAATTTCTCGTGAGGCAACCGGGAGTTTACACGACTGGCAAAACTTAGGATATAATTTACCTGCAGCGCTTGTTGCAACTCCTCAAAAACAGCGATCTCACCTGAGATATTATTTACATAAGCTACATCCGCAGGCTGCAATCCAATCGCAGTCAGGATCTTCTGCAGAAATTCCAGTTGTGGTAGCTTACGATATTCAGCATCCGGTAAGGTTACCAGCACGGCAATTCCTTTCCTGTTCTCACCCATCATGCTATACTTTGCCGGAGCTGCTGCAACTTCGGGCTTCCGTAGTTTAGGCAGGGCAGGTGCGGCTTTGGGCTCATCTACTTGTTCAGGTGCTGCAACCGGAGAGGCAGCAGTTTGAACTGGTGCAGAAACTATAATTTCAGGTGCAGGTGCATCCCCCCCTATCAGAAAGATGGTTTCCGGTAGAAAGTTTTTTAAAAACTCATTGTTCAGTTCTTCTGCCTGTAAGCCTGCCATAATAATTTATACTTCAGCGCTGCTTTCTTTGATGTCAAAAATAGATTTTAGCTCATTGGCTTCGCTTGGCTTCATGCGGCCGGCTAACACCAGGCGCAACTGACGGCGGCGCAACGCACCATCATATAGTTTGATCTCTTCCTCTGTTTCCGGTACTGCTTCCGGTACATCAATGGCTTTGCCCGACTGGTCTACCGCCACAAACGTAAAGAACGCTTGGTTCGACATAAACTTCTTGCCACTCGGAATATCCTCGGCGTACACCACAATATGCACCTCCATGGAAGA
>DATBUF010000218.1:0-5208 GCA_036516435.1 Pontibacter sp. | reverse complement strand
TACGAGGTACCGGCTTACCTGCAGGCAGAAAATAAGAAAGCAAGTACTGCCAGGAATGCTGCAGATACCAAAACAAAAAAGGCAGAGCTGCGCGCTGCCAGCATTTATGGACCTTACTGGTCAGAGAATGGGAAGCATGCTGTAGTTGTAGCGCGTGCCGCAGATAACAAAGACCGCTGGATACTTGCGCTTGATCCTGCCACCGGTAAGCTAAGCCTGCTGGACCGCCAACATGACGATGCCTGGATAAACGGACCGGGAATAAGCTATGGTGCCGGCGATATCGGCTGGATGCCCGATAATGAATCTGTATGGTTCCATTCAGAAGAAAGCGGCTACTCTCACCTGTATGCAGTTAATGTTAAAACCGGTAAGAAGAAAGCATTGACGAGTGGTAAGTTTGAAGTGTCGGATGTGCAGCTATCAAAAGATAAGAAGCATTTCTACTTTACGGCCAACAAAGTGCATCCAGGTGAACGCCATTTCTACAAAATGCCTGTAAACGGCGGCGAAATGGTGCAACTCACCACATTGCCGGGTGCTTACGAAGTGGAGCTTTCTCCTGATGAGAAAACACTGGCATTCAGGTACTCTTATAGTAACAAACCGTGGGAGCTGTATGTGATGGAGAACAAAAAAGGTGCAAAACCACGACAGGTTACCAGCTCGCTTACGGAAGAATTTAAAGCTTATAGTTGGAGAGAGCCGGAAGTAATATCTTACAAAGCCCAGGATGGTGCAGATGTTTATGCCAGGTTATACCGGCCAAAGAATACGGAGAACAACGGGCCTGCTGTTATATTTGTACACGGGGCAGGTTACCTGCAGAATGCACATAAGTGGTGGAGTACCTATTTCCGGGAATACATGTTCCACAACTTCCTGGTTGACCAAGGCTATACTGTACTTGACATTGACTACAGAGGCAGTGCGGGTTATGGCCGCGATGTGCGAACAGGTATTTACCAGTTCATGGGTGGTAAGGATTTGAGTGACCATGTAGATGGTGCTAAACTGCTGGTAGAGAAGTATAATGTAGATCCGAAGCGGATTGGTATTTATGGTGGCTCGTACGGAGGATTTATTACGCTTATGGCCATGTTCACAGAGTCGGATGTATTTGCCGCAGGTGCCGCCTTACGTTCCGTGACCGACTGGGCACACTATAACCACGGTTATACCTCCAACATCCTCAACACACCGCAAACCGATAGTTTGGCCTACGCCAAGAGCTCACCAATTTACTATGCTGAGGGCCTGAAAGGTGCCCTGCTTATTTGCCATGGCATGGTGGATACGAACGTACACTTCCAGGATGTAGTACGCCTGACACAACGTTTGATAGAACTAGGAAAAGATAACTGGGAGCTTGCTGTATACCCGGTAGAGGACCATGGTTTTACAGAACCCGCCAGCTGGACAGACGAGTACAAGCGCATTTATAAGTTGTTTGAGGAAAATCTAAAGAAAAAGTGATGGAACTTAATTAGTCTTCTAAACAGCAAGTGCAGCCAGTATTGGCTGCACTTGCTGTTTAGAAGAGAATACACTTTATTGTTATAGCAACTGGGAGAGGTTGTATAATGCTGATGATGTAATATATTATTTGAATAGTTATATTGTTATGTCTTGCTATTTTTATTCCGTAGAAACGTCCGGATAATTAAGATTACTCTATAGCCTGCCAGAAATCAGTGAAACATGATAAAGAAGGTCTTTCTGCAAGTAATCTAATCTTAAGATACACAGTGTGTAGCAGTTTGAATAGTACTAAATAAAATATTTATATATAGTGCGATTGGAATAAAAAAAAACAATATATTTGGCTACAATATTTAACATATCCAACAATTCTACTAATCTATTCATGAGAAAATTTTTATTCATTGTTATGCTCATGCTTCCTGCCTTTGTGCAGCATGCCATGGCGCAGACAAGAACAGTAACCGGTAAGGTAACAGACCAGGAAACTGGGTTGGGGCTGCCGGGTGTATCTGTTGTTGTTAAAGGTACTACTATAGGTGCTGCCACCAATGCAGAAGGTGCCTATACCCTGAATGTGCCGGAAAGCGGTACGACACTGGTCTTCAGATTTATAGGTTATAAAAATGTAGAGCAGCCTGTTGGTAATCGAAGCACTATTAACGTCGCATTATCAATGGACCAGCAACAGCTTGATGAAGTAGTGATTGTAGCTTACGGAACAGCTGATAAAAGTTCTTTCACCGGTTCTGCATCACAGATTACAACTGAGAAGATTGCACAAAGACCAGTTACAAACATCACAAATGCTATTACAGGTCAAGCAGCTGGTGTTCAGACCACAGGTGGTGGTGGTCAGCCAGGAGAGTCTTTGTCAATCCGTATCCGAGGCTTCGGATCATGGAGCTCAAGCAATGAGCCACTTTATGTAGTTGATGGTGTGCCTTATTCCGGTGCTATCGGTAACATAAACACAGAAGATGTTGAAAGCATATCTATACTGAAAGACGCTGCCTCCACAGCCCTTTATGGCTCACGTGCTGCAAATGGTGTGGTAATGATTACTACAAAGAAAGGTAAATCAGGAAAAAGCAACATCAACCTGAAGATATCTGAGGGCTTTTCGACAAGAGGGCTGAAAGAATATGACAGAGTTGATGCTTATGAATACTACCCACTAGTATGGGAAGGTTACAGAAACTCACTGCTAGCTGGTGGTACTGCTTTAGGTGCTGCTAATCAGAAAGCTTCTGCAGACGTTTACAGCGGCGTTTTAAAGCACAATCCATTTAATGTAGCGAATGATAAGATTGTGTTGCCAGATGGTACTCTTAACCCTGATGCGAAACTGTTGTACGGAGATGACTTGGATTGGTCAAAAGAGTTGATGCGTACTGGTAAACGCAAAGATTATGCACTGAGCTACTCTGGTGGTTCCGATAAATCAGACTATTATGTGTCTTTAGGTTACCTGAACGACAAAGGGTATTTAATCAAGTCCGACTATGAGCGCTTTACAGGTCGACTTAACGTAAACTCACAGGCTACAGACTGGTTTAAAACAGGCCTTAACATTTCTGCAACTATAACAGAGTCTAATACAGCAGATGATGCCAGTAATACAGGTTACGTGAACCCATTCTACTTTACGAGAAATATGGGGCCGATTTACCCTGTGTATCAGCATGACCCAACTACAGGAGCATACGTGCTAGATAAGCATGGCAATAAAGTTTATGCTATTGATGGACGTGGTGCTGGTGGAAGCTCAGGAAGACACATCCTCGCAGAAACTTTGCTGGACAACAACCTTTTCAATAGAAATGTGATCGGTGGTAGAACATACGGTGAGATAACATTCCTGAAGGATTTCAAATTTACGACCAATCTCAGTGTAGACCTGTCGAATTATACTGGTCTTAGCTACGATAACACGCTGGTAGGTGATGGTGCTCCTGCAGGCAGAGCCAGCCAGACGAACTCAACTACTACAAGCTACAATATCAACCAGTTGCTGAACTACTCTAAAACATTCGGCGATCATTTCTTTGATGTATTGTTAGGTCATGAGAACTATGACTATACTTATAAATATGCCGGTGGTAGCAAGCAGAATATAGTTGTTGACGGAAATACCGAGCTTGTAAACTTTACTATAATAAACAACCTTAACTCTTATACAGATAAATACAGAACTGAGGGTTACTTTGGCCGACTGAATTATACATTTGCTGACAAGTATACAGTTTCAGGATCCTATCGTAGAGATGGTTCTTCAAGATTCCACCCGGATGTAAGATGGGGTAACTTCTGGTCGGTTGGAGCTTCTTGGAGACTGGATAAAGAAACCTTCGTGACGATGCCTGAGTGGGTGAGCATGATCAAGCTAAGAGGCTCTTACGGGGAAGTTGGTAACGATGCCATACAGGATGCAAACGGAGATGCGATTTATTATGCATGGCAGCCGCTGTACGATATTGGACCAGGTTACAACAACGCTGGTGAACCAGGTTCTCTGCAGGGAAGCCTTGCATCTCCGGAGCTTCTGTGGGAGTCCAGCAACAGCTATGACGTTGGTGTAGACTTCAGCTTGCTGAACAACAGAATTACAGGTAATGCTGAGTACTTCTGGAGAGGTTCCTCAAACTTGTTGTTCGCAGTGCCACTTCCGCTTTCAAGTGGTTTATTAAGCAAGAGCATGAACATAGGTACCCTGTTTAATAAAGGTGTAGAGCTACAGGTTTCTGCAGATGTTGTGAAAACCAATGACTTTACATGGAACATCAACGCTAACTGGACTACGCTGAAGAACGAATTTACAAAGTTGCCTGATGGTCAGGATGAGATTATAAATGGTACCAAGAAGATCATGGTGGGCCGATCTATGTATGACTTCTGGTTGAGAGATTACTATGGTGTAGATCCTAACAATGGTGATGCCCTTTACAGAGCTAATAAGTATGATAAGGAAGATGCCAATATTAGAATCATAGGTAACGATACGTTAACAAGTGTTATTGCTAATGCGAAGTATCATTACGCTGGCTCAGCTATTCCTGATTTCTCCGGGGGTGTTACAAACACTTTCTCTTACAAAGGGCTTTCTTTATCTGTGTTGATGACTTACCAGGTAGGTGGCTTAGTGTATGATGGTTCCTATGCAAGCTTAATGGGTGCATACAATGAAGGTGGTGCATGGCACAAAGACATCCTGAACCGTTGGCAGAAGCCTGGTGACGTTACAAACGTGCCAAGACTACAGGCTGGTACTCAGTCTACGAACCTGAGCTCAGGTACTTCTGACAGATGGCTAACTGATGCATCGTTCCTGAACCTTCGTTCAGTAACACTAGCCTATAATCTGCCAAGTAATTTGTCTTCCAAAATTTTTGCTAAGAGAGCAAATGTATATGTAACCGGAGAAAACCTGGCTCTATTCTCAGAGAGAAAAGGGATGAACGTAAACCAGTCTTTTGCAGGTACTACAGGAAACGTTTATACGCCAGCAAAGATTCTTACATTTGGTCTTAATGTTACCCTATAATTTAGAAAGGAATAATGAGAAAAATACTATATAGCGCATTAGTAGCATCTACGCTGCTTTTCGCATCCTGTGATAAAGATTACCTGGATACAACTCCAACTAACCAGATTCTGGATGAAACTGTGTTTACGACTACGAAAAGTGCATGGTCTGCTATTAATGGTATGCATAGAGCCATGTTT
>DATBUF010000217.1:0-4027 GCA_036516435.1 Pontibacter sp. | reverse complement strand
AAGTATAACTTACGCTACTTTCAGCTGCTTCAGGCTTGACTTCTCGAACTTCTCACGGGCATAATCACCGGTAATTACCAGTTCCTTGGTTCCTTCCTCTGATGGTAAGTCGAACATGGCGTCCGTCATAATACCTTCGCAGATCGAGCGCAGACCACGAGCTCCCAACTTGTATTCTGATGCTTTTTCTACGATGTAGTCTAAAGCACTTTCATCAAAGCTCAGGTTGATGTTTTCCATTTCAAACAGGCGCTTGTACTGCTTCACAATCGAGTTCTTAGGCTCCAGCAGAATCAGGCGAAGCGTTTCTTTATCGAGTGGGTTCAGGTGCGTCAGTACTGGCAAGCGTCCGATCAGTTCCGGTATCAAACCAAAGTTCTTCAGGTCCTGTGCTGACAGGTATCTCAGGAAGTTTTCACCTTCTTCGTTATCATCCTGCTTCGATTTAGAGAAGCCGATAGGGCGGGTGTTCAGGCGGTTTTTGATCAGTCTATCGATACCCACAAAAGCGCCACCGCAAATAAACAGGATGTTCTCGGTGTTTACCGTAATCATTTTCTGCTCGGGGTGCTTGCGGCCGCCTTGTGGTGGCACGTTTACTACAGTACCTTCCAGTAGTTTAAGCAAGGCCTGCTGCACACCTTCACCGCTCACATCGCGGGTGATAGATGGGTTATCACTCTTACGGGCAATCTTGTCAATTTCGTCAATATAAACTATACCACGCTCAGCAGCTTCTACATTATAGTCTGCAGCCTGCAATAAACGGGTCAAAATGCTTTCTACGTCTTCACCTACATAACCTGCTTCTGTCAATACAGTAGCATCGGCAATACAGAAAGGTACCTGCAGAATACCGGCCATCATGCGGGCCAGGTAGGTTTTACCGGTACCGGTTTCGCCAACCATAATAATGTTCGATTTCTCGATCACCACTTCTTCGTTGTCGCTGTGCTGCATCAGGCGCTTGTAGTGGTTGTACACCGCTACCGACATGACCTTCTTCGCCTCGTCCTGGCCTACCACAAACTGATCCAGGTAGGTCTTCATCTCGCGCGGCTTCATCAGGTTAAACTTAGGGCTGCGACTGCTGGCTCTGATTCTGTTTTCTTCATTCAGAATCTGTTGGGCCTGCCCAATACATCTGTCGCAGATATGCGCGTTTATACCGGATATCATAACCGATACATCTTTCTTGTTTTTGCCGCAAAATGAGCACGTAATCTCAGCCATAAGTATTAATTGGTACAGGGTAACAGGAGCGTTTTGTATCACGCTCAAAACAAAGGTACAAAATTGGAAGTTTATTAAAGAACAAAAAAAATAACAAAGGCTGCACAATCATCTAAAAATATGCCTATTTATTAAACAATCTATATTAGACTATTTTTCGGTAACTATCTGGTAAATAGGTAGTTGGTTGAATGGTGTTTCCACAAAGCCCTGTTGATAAATATTTCTGCCTTTTATAACTTTTCAGTTATTACCTCCCGCTAAAGAGGCTTTCAGGGACATAAACACTAAAAAACCCACTCTTTAAGGGAGTGGGTTTTTGATTATAGTTCAATCGAATAGGTTACTGTTTCTTACGGGTCAGTACTTCGTCAATCAGACCAAATTCTTTTGCTTCTTCTGCACGCATCCAGTAGTCACGCTCTGAGTTGTCGTAAATATCCTGGTACGATTTGCCTGAGTGCAGCGCTAAAATTTCGTATAGTTCTTTCTTCAGTTTCAGGATCTCACGGGCTGTGATCTCGATATCGGTTGCCTGTCCTTGCGCACCACCCATTGGCTGGTGAATCATAATGCGGGAGTGAGGCAGGGCAGAGCGCTTGTCTTTCGCGCCACCAGCCAGCAACACGGCACCCATACTTGCAGCCAGACCTGTACAGATCGTAGCCACATCAGGGTTTACGTACTGCATAGTATCATAAATTCCGAGGCCGGCATATACCGAGCCGCCCGGCGAGTTAATGTACAGCAGAATATCCTTCTTCGCATCTGCCGATTCCAGGAACAGCAACTGCGCTGTAATGATGTTGGCAATAAAATCATCTACCTGCGTGCCCAGGAAAATAATGCGGTCCATGATCAGGCGCGAAAATACGTCGATCTCACGGAAGTTTGTAGGGCGTTCTTCAATTACAGAGCGGGTCATGCTCTCAATGTTGTGCATGGCCTTGCCCTCTATGTGGTGGATATATTGGTCTACGCCCAGGCCACTCAGGCCCTGGCCTTTTACAGCGAATTTACGGAACTCGTCTTTGTTAAACATCATAGTTGTTTAGGTTACGGTTTTGTCAAAAATAAAAAAGTCCTTTAATACTAAAGGACTTTTTCGGGAATATATTATTGCTTGTCGCTCTATAGTTAGAACGATAAGTTTCTGAAGTCCTCTGCAGAGATTGTCTTCTCTACAACAGTCATCTTCTCTTTTAGTTTAGCGAGCACCTTCTCGGCCAGCAGTTGCTCGTACTCGTTAATGTAGTTACGGCCATTGTCTTGCTGCAGATACTGATTAGCATAGTTGTTCATGCTTTCTACCAGTTCTTCGGGTATTTCCGGCATGTTAAACTGGGCCAGCATCTTCTCTTTCGTGCTGTTTACTACTTCTTCGTTGCTAACTTTAAGCTCGTTCTCTTCTACAACCTTGTTCTTGATCATAGACCACTTCAGCTCTTTTGTATACTTATCGAAGTTTTCCTCGATCTGCTCAGCAGTTAAACGACCTTCGTTGGTTACCTGTAACCAGCGCTTAAAGAACTCAGCCGGGATTTCAACATCAACGTTATCAACTAAAGTGTCAATAATGTTGCGGTTCAGCAGGTTGTCAGCTTCACGATCATAGTTTTCTTTGATCGTCTCACGGATTTTAGCATCAAGCTCTTCTTCCGTTTTAACTTCATCCTTACCAAACAGTTTATCAAACAGCTCCTGGTTTAATTCAGCGGGCTCTGTACGGTTAATTTTCTCTACAGTAAATTCAAACTCACCATTCAGGTCAGCAGTTACTTCTTTGCTCAGGCCGGTTACGTGTGCCAGGGCAGCGTTGTCATCTCCAAAAGCCTTGCGGATATCAAAACGGATAACATCACCAGCTTTAACGCCCACAAACTGCTCTTTGCCTTCCACTACACGTGTAGTCGGGATTAAAGTTTTAGACTCGAATTCACCGTCTACCTGCTTCAGGTCGCCATAAATAAAGTCGCCTTCTTCAGATGTTTCAGGGTTGGTAGTTTTACCGAACTGGCGCTTGATGTTCTCGTACGCTTCGTCTATAGTTTTCTGGTCAACTTCAACAGCGTAACCATCTACGCTCTTATCCAGCGGAAGGTTGAAATCAGGAAGTAAACCTACAGCATAGGTAAACTCAAAGTCTTTCTGGTTATCCCAGTCAATCTCGCCCTGAGTTGGTTCCGGAAGTGGCTCGCCTAATAGTTTTACATCATTCTCTTTAATGTATTTAGAGATCTCTTCCTGTAAAAGCTTGTTAATTTGCTCTACCAGGATGCTCTTGCCGTACATTTTTTTAACGAGTCCGGCAGGCACCTTACCCGGTCTGAAACCTTTGATCTGGGCTTTCTTGCTGAATTCTTTTACCTGCTGGTCTACTTTAGAAGCGTAATCTGCTTCTTCCAGTACCACCTTCAGTTGTGCATTGGTGCTGTCGGTTTGGTTTAATGTAATATTCAAGGCTATAAAATTTTAGTTCTGATACATCCAGTAATAACAAACCCCCAACATGGCTGTTGAGGGTTCTGTTTTTGTTGTGCGGATGGAGGGACTCGAACCCCCATGCCTCGCAGCGCTAGATCCTAAGTCTAGTGCGTCTACCAATTTCGCCACATCCGCATAATGTGTGCTTGTTTGTAATGATGGTGCAAATTTACAACCCATATCCTTAAATGCAATAGCTACCTCAAAAAAAAGTCAATATTTTTTCGGCGCTATACTTCAGGTGCTTTTAACACAGGCTATTGCAGGCAGCTATTTATCCTGTATATTTGAAACTTAGTATGGCTGCCAC
>DATBUF010000216.1:0-10665 GCA_036516435.1 Pontibacter sp. | reverse complement strand
TATACGTTTGTTTTACATCTTTCAGCCTGCTCTGTGTACCAACCTTGCCGATGCCCGTACAGGCATGGTGAACACCCTTAAAAGACAGGTTGAACTATAGCATCTCCGGGCTGCTATAGTTAGTTGGAAGGCAGTTGCCGGGCAGCCTTGTAAAAAGTGTAAAAACAGTAGCTGAAAAGTATAAAGTTGTATATTTGTTGATGATTGAAGCCCACTTGTGGCACACCTAGTTCCTGACTCTATGAAAATAATTGAATGTCCGCGCGATGCCATGCAGGGCCTCCATACCTTCATACCAACCGACCTTAAAATAAAGTACATCAACCAGTTGCTTAAAGTAGGGTTCGATACCATCGACTTCGGGAGCTTTGTATCGCCCAAGGCTATTCCGCAGCTGAGCGACACGGCAGAGGTACTGGCCAGCCTGGATCTGGAACACACCACCTCCAAGCTGCTGGCCATTATTGCCAACGTGCGCGGTGCCGAAGATGCTGCCCAACACAAGCAGATCAATTACCTGGGCTTTCCGCTCTCTGTGTCCGAAACGTTTCAGCAGCGCAATACCAACAAAAGCATAGCAGAAGCGATGGAGCAACTGGCTCATATTCAGGATATCTGCCACAAACACAATAAAACGTTGGTCACTTACATCTCCATGGGGTTCGGAAATCCGTACAACGACCCCTGGAATACGGATACGGTGCTACACTTCGTTAGTGAACTGGACAAACTACAGGTAAAGATCATTTCACTTTCTGATACAATAGGGGTATCTGACCCTGAAAACATAAGCTATCTGTTCAGCTCCCTGATTCCTGCTTTTAAGCATATCGAGTTTGGTGCGCACCTGCATACCACTCCTACTACCTGGCAGGAGAAAGCCGAAGCAGCCTATAGTTCCGGCTGCCGCCGCTTTGATGGAGCCATTCGTGGGTTCGGGGGCTGCCCGATGGCGAAAGACGAACTGGTAGGCAATATGGCCACCGAAAATTTAGTAAGTTATTTTACCAGTATTGGTGTAAATTTAAATCTGAACAAAGCCGCCCTTGATGCGGCCATCGCACAGTCTGGTGCTGTGTTTTCCTGATTATGGCAAAAAAAACGATTGTAGATATTTTTATTCCCTGCTTTGTGGACCAGATGTTCCCGGAGACAGGTATGAACATGGTGAAAGTGCTGGAGAGCGTAGGATGCGAGGTAAACTATAACCCGAACCAGACCTGCTGCGGACAGCCTGCCTTTAATGCCGGTTTTTTTAGTGAAGCCCGCGAAGTGGCCAACAAGTTTCTGGATGATTTTACCAACGATAACTCACATTATATTGTAGCGCCTTCTGCTTCCTGTGTGGGTATGGTGCGCAACGCGTACCAGGATATTTTTGTAAAATCCTCGAGCCTTGTGAAGTACAGGGCCATGCAGAAGAAAGTGTATGAGCTTACCGAGTTCCTGACGGATGTGCTTGGCATAACGGCCATACCCGGTGCTTCGTTACCCGGCAAAGCTACTTACCACGACTCGTGCAGCGCCCTGCGCGAATGTGGTATAAAGGCCGGCCCGAGAGCCTTGCTGCAGAACGTAGAGGGCTTTGAACTGGTAGAGATGGAAGATAATGAGACCTGCTGTGGCTTTGGTGGTACGTTCGCCGTTAAATTTGAGGCAATTTCATCGGCCATGGCTGAGCAGAAAGTAGACAATGCCTTAGCAACCGGCGCTGATTTTATAGTGTCTACAGACAGCAGCTGCCTGATGCACCTCGAGGCCTACATCCGCAAGCAGAACA
Source organism: Pontibacter sp. (assembly GCA_036516435.1). Taxonomy (GTDB): domain Bacteria; phylum Bacteroidota; class Bacteroidia; order Cytophagales; family Hymenobacteraceae; genus Pontibacter. The sequence goes on along the minus strand of DATBUF010000216.1, from coordinate 8,885 downwards.
AACCAATCCGGACCATGCACATTGCCGATGTGCTGGCAAGTGGCTGGTAAACTGTAGTTGTCAGATTATTAAACCTAAAGAGCCTGTGCAGCTTATAGTTGCACAGGCTCTTTAGATGTAAACTATAGTTCGTTAACGGCTGATGTAGTAGCTGAAGCCTAACGCTAATGTACTGCTGTTAAGGTCCAGGCCTACCAGGGTTGTCTCTGATTTGCTGCCACCACTTTTCGGTTTTGTTGTGTACTTCGCGTACCCCAAAGATCCGAAACTGGCACTTATCCCTGCTTTGTCATTTAAAAAGAAAGTAGCACCCGGAGCAAGGCTGATTTTATAGTTGCTTACCTTAGTCTCGGAACTACCTCTAAATTCGTCCTGAATTATAAACTCCGAAGAGCTTTCGCCTTTTGAAATAACAGCTGAAGCAAGTCCTGTTAAAGCAATCCTTTCAGACAATACAAAATACTTCTTCGCATATGCACCATAATTGAAGGTGTTCGACTTTAACGTATAATCTACGCCTGTTACTTTATCGTCAGAAACTTGGGTGCTTTTATTAAAAGAGTACCCCACCGAGGCACCAACTTCCAGCTCATCTAACAGCATATACCCTATACCTGGTGTGATGTTGAAGCTTATAGCGTTGAGTTCTGCTGTCTGAGGATCATTGGAGTTCTGAGAGTTGCTGAACCCTGCGGTACCCGATACAACTATAGTCCCCTTCGACGTCTGAGCAAATGCGCCTGCACTTATCAAACCAAAAATAGCCAATGCTAAAAGTCTTTTCATGTTTGTTTTCATTTTTAGTGCTGCAAATATAATGAGAATAGTAGGTACAGAAAGATACTACCCCAAAGTATGCTATACTTTGGGGTAGTATCTTTTTATAGGCTATAGTTAATTAAGCAGTAAGGTCACCCGCTGCAGGTTTATCTGTGTTTTTCAGGCCCAGGTTATACCAGTCTACTTTACGGGAGTAGTACATTACCAGCGCCAGTATCAGGAACAGACCCAGGCTACCCATCAGTAGTGCAAAATCCTGTAGTTGGATGATGATGAAAATATAGGCGTAGAGAATCACCAAAGTGCCGCCCACCAGCGCAGCCAGCTTTCTGCTGCTGAATACACTATAGGTATACACTGTAACTAGCCCGATGGTCATAAGGCTGGCAATGAGGTAGGCAATGTTAAAGTTAGTGTACTCGGAAATGGAGACCAGCAGCGTGTAGAAGATACAGAGAGCCAGCCCGATGAGCACATACTGAAACGGATGCACCGACCTTTTATGCAGGAGTTCAATAAAGAAAAAGATCAGGAACGTTAACCCGATAAACAGAATGGCATACTTCACCGAGCGCATCGATTTCTGGTAGCTATCCACCGGAAGCAGGAGGTTTACGCCAAAAGCCGCGCTGCCTACATCGTAGCTGGCGCCCTTCCATTGCTGCGGAAAGTTTCGGTTCAGGTGCAGTACTTTCCAGCTTGCTGTAAAACCATCCTGGTCTACCTGGCGCTGGTCTGGCAGAAAAGCACCGTCAAAGCTCGGGTTCTGCCATTTGGAGCCAACCTGCACGTTTGTTTCTTTGCCCACCGGCACAAAATACAGGAATTCAGAGCCCTTTAAATGAAGCGAAAGCGAAAAAGTATAAGGCGCATTGGTGCCGGTGTTTGTGAGCTGTACCGGCGAATTTATGCCCGATGCCAGCACATCGGAAGAGGCAACGCCCGGGTTAAAGGAATATTTCTGGTTGTTCCAGTTCAGGGTGATCTGTTCTTTTATGCCGCGCAGGTCTGTTATGCCAACAGATAAAAAGGCATCCTGCAGGCGTAGATTCTCCTGAGGTATACCCAGATTGGAGAAGTTTATGGGCGGGAAATTACCCGATAGTTTTACATCAGAGTTATATACCACTACCTCGTAAATGCCCCGGTATCTTTTCTCAGGAAACAACTGGCCGTTTACCGTCAGTTCATCAGGCAGAAAGTGCATGTAGCGTGTTACCTGGCGCACCACCTTGCTTGAGTCGCGGTAGAACTCCAGGTACGGAATGGTAAGCACCGGGCCGGTTATAGTTTGCCGCTCGCCCCACTTGGCGCTTATTTCACGTATCGCCTCCTCTTTGCGCATTTCCCGTTCTTGTATCAGGCCCTGGATCATGGTGCTGGGGATGAGCAGCAATAGCACCAGTATAAAGATAACACTGGCTTTTACGACCACAGCATTGCGCTGCAAAAAAGATGCTTCGTTGGGTTGCATAAGGCTATAGTTAGAGCTGTAAACTAAAACAATGTAATATACAGGTTTCGAGATATAAAGCGAAGAAAAGCACCACTTCCGTGAACTGACGCATGTAGTACGTATAAAGCCGTATTTTATAGGTATAAATGCGCAAACTATAGTTTGGGGCGGTACCCGGCGCGATGCACTGCGTACTATAAAGAGGTTTTTACGACGAGGCAGGTGCAGAAAGTATAGTTAGCTTAACTGCCTGCAGTTCTGTTTCGGCGGTATTCCTGATAGTGGATGTGCTCTGGATATGGTGCAATTTTGGTGTCATGGTTGCTAATTGCATAAGGCGCCTGAAAGTAGTATAACAGCATCTGTGTACCAAATATTAGTTGTTGCGTATACTGCCATCAAATCAAAAGAGTACACAATTGAACCTGACAAACATTATTGGGAACCGCCCGGTGCGGAAGTCCTTAAAGGAATATGCCCGTGGGATTACGGGCGGATTGCTCTTTAGCTTTCCGCTGCTGTATACCATGGAAGTATGGTGGGCCGGCTTCAGTGCCACGCCGCTGCAGCTGCTGGTGCTGGTAGTAGTAACATTCCTGCTGCTGCTGGGATATAACCGGTATGCCGGCATGCGCCCCGGGGTCTCGTGGCGCAGTGTTGCGATAGACTCCGTAGAAGAAATGGGCATTGGGGTGGTGCTGTCGTTTGTGGTGCTGGTGGTGCTTAACCGCATCAACCCCGAAGACATGTCGCTGAGCGAGATGATCGGTAAAACGATTATGGAGGCCATGGCAGTTTCGATCGGTGTTTCAGTGGGCACGGCACAGCTTGCTGCAGATGATTCGGAAGAGGACGAAAGCGTGCAGGAAGATGAGCTTGAAGAGGAAAAGAAGCCGGGGCGCTTAGGAATGGTAGTGCTGGCCGTTTGCGGTGCCATTTTAATTGGCGGCAACGTAGCCCCGACCGAAGAGGTAATTATGCTGGCTGTAGAGGCCACGCCGCTACATATTCTGATGATGGCGCTCGTCTCGCTGGTGTTGAGTATAGTAGTTGTATACTTCAGCGACTTTAAAGGCACAGCAGCACCAAAGAACGGGAGTTTCCTGTTCTGGCTCATTTTTGATACGTGCGTGAGCTACCTGGTGGCATTGGCAGTGTCGGCACTGGCACTTTGGTTCTTTGGGCGTTTTGAGGGCGAGAGCTTCTGGGTTGCCTTTTCGCAGTGTATCGTGTTGGGGGTACTTTCGTCGCTGGGTGCATCAGCGGGCAGGCTCCTGATTAAGTAAAAACCGGAAACTATGGACAACAAAAATACTACAAAAGAGCAAACCAACGAAGATGAAAAGAACTGGCTGGAGTGGCTGGTATTCTGTATCAGCCTGCTTCTGGTGTCGGGCATCTTTGCATACCTTGTTTACCAGGTAATTGGCTATACTTCCGAAGAGCCGGATGTTTTTGCCGAGGCACATGCAGCCCCATCCAGGTTGTCGCCGAACCGCTACAGGGTAACGGTTTATAACAAAGGTGGTGCCACGGCCGAAGAAGTTATAGTTGATTTTACTTTGTTTAAGGCAGGGGAGGAACTGGAAAGATCCGAAATGCAAATCCCGTTTTCTCCGGTAGACTCTAAAAGAGAAGGATGGGTAATTTTCTCTAACAACCCGGCCCAGGCCGATTCGCTGGTGGCAAGGGTAGTGAGTTATAAAAAACCGTAAGTGTCTGAAATTTAACTCTTGTAAAACTATGGCAAAGAAGAAAGACGAACAACAACCTGTTACACCGAAAAAACCGCATGCTGATTTGCCGGTGCCAAGAGGAAAGCTACTGGCCATAGGCGGTAAAGAAAGCAAGGACTCTGAGGCGCAAACTGAGGTGCAGCGCTATAGTAAGGACTTTATCAAGAAAGAGATTCTGACGCGTTTTGTACAGGAGCTGAAAGGCGAAAGCCCTATGATAGCTGTACTCCCTACAGCCTCCGGTGAGCCTGAAGAAAGTGCCAAAAGCTACATCAAGGTTTTCTCAGACCTGGGAGTAAAGGATGTGCAGGTGCTGGATATAAGAGACAGACCCGATGCCATGCTCGAAGAGAACTGCGATATACTAAGGAGGGCAGCCGGCATCATGATCACGGGCGGAGACCAGCTGAAACTCACAGCAATACTGGGAGGCACTTCGTTTCTGGAGACCATGAAAGAACGCTATGCCTACAGCGACTTCATTATTGCTGGTACCAGTGCCGGCGCGGCAGCGCTCTCAACCCCTATGATCTACGAAGGGCAGGAGGCTCACGGCATGCTGAAGGGCGGGGTACGCATTACAACCGGGCTGGAGTTTCTGAAAAACGTAGCTATTGACACACACTTTATAGAACGTGGCCGCATCGTCCGGATGGCGCAGTGTATTGCTACCAACCCAGGCTGTATCGGCATCGGGCTTGAGGAAGACACCGCTATTCTGGTAACTGAAGGACGCAAAGTAGAAGTGCTGGGCACAGGGCTGGTAACCGTAGTGGATGGCATGAAGATTACCCGAAACACGATTTACCAAATTGAAAGCGGCCAGCCTTTCTCGCTTTGCGACCTGCGCGTGCACCTGATGGCAGAAGGAGAAACGTATACGTTGCCGGTTTTTGAGCAACTGATCAGCTGATCTGTTCATGAGAGTATATACCATTGCTATAGTACAGGGGCTATACTGGGTAATAACCGGTGTATGGCCCTTTTTACATTTAGGGAGCTTTCTGGCAGTTACCGGGCCAAAACACGACATCTGGCTGCTGTATACTGTTAGTGTACTAATTACTGTAATAGGTGGTGTGTTGCTGGCGGCCGGCTTACGTAAACAGGTAACCACCGAAATAAAGTGGCTGGGTATAGCTGCTGCTGCCGGCCTGGCCGGTATAGATGTGTACTATGTTTCACAGGATGTGATTCGGGAGGTATACCTGCTGGATGCTGCGGGCGAGGCAGTGCTTATAGTCTTATGGCTATGGGCAGGTAACAAAGGCATGCTGCAGCAACGCGCTTAAACAGAACTATGGAATCAAACCATTATCCGCTTAAACCAAGGCACTATGAGGCCATTCCTGATCTAGTGGAAGAGGATGAGCGGGATATCAGCCCGGAAGCCATGAAACGGCGCTGCCTCGGCATCAGCATACTGGAGGAATACATGGCAGTGCCCTCTAACCCGCAGCTGATGCCCAGCACAGATGGTATTCTGCAGGCACTTGTGTTTACGATACCTGCCTACGCTTTCAGAGGCGAGCATAACCCCATCCGGAAAGTGTACCAGGACCTGCTCCTGAAACTACCCGCCCATACTTCGTTCTACATACTGGCGCATGAACAGATTACAGAAGAACTTACAGATTGGCTACGAATACACAACCTGCTGCAAAGAACTACCCTGCATGCTGTGCCCGAGCGCTATGAAATGACGATCTGGGCTGAAGATAGTTTTGAACTTGTGCACAACAGCAACAACCAAGCATTACACCTGGTGCAGCCGCACTCACACCGCCGCACCTCCGACGGCAACATCGGTTACCAGGCCGCCAAAGCGTTCAAGTGGTCGCATGCCAAAGTACCGTTGCATTTCGAGGGGGGCAACATGCTGGTTGGCGATGATTTTTTTCTGCTGGGTGTGGACCATGCCATTGATACGTACCGCGACTGGAGCGGCGACCTGCTGGAAAGTGAACAGGCAATGGGCAATACTATAGCCGAACTGTACCGCAAATATTTAGAAAGCAACCGCGTGTTATATTTTGTGGGCTGTGCCATGCAGTTGCCCGCGCAACGCACCCGCAAGTTTACCTTACATGGCGAAGAATGGGAGGAGATACTTTACCTGAAAAACGGGGAGGGCACCCTGCAGCCTATCTTTCATATAGATATGTTTATAACCCTGGCAGGCCGTAACAGCAAGGGCAAGTATCAGGTAGTAGTTGGCGACACGCGCAGCATTGCAGACACGCTGGGGCACCCCTACCAGCTGGCTCTGCCGGATGCCTTTGATGAGATAGCCGAAACGCTGAGCCGCATCGGGTTTGAGGTGGTGCGCAACCCGCTGCCCCTGGTGTATGTAGATGACCCTGCAAAGAAGCAAAGAAAATGGTACTGGGCCAGCTACAACAATGCCCTGGTGGAGATAACGCCTGAGGGAAGGAAAACAATATGGCTGCCCACCTATGGGCACGGCAACTGGCCTGAACTGAAAACGGCAGACGAAGAAAACAAGCGGATATGGGAGGAGCTGGGCTTTAATGTAGTAATGCTGGAGGATTTCCACCCGTTTGCCGAGAACGCCGGAGCTGCCCATTGCATTAAAAAGTACATCCGCCAGTGACAACGAAGCTTACGCGTGCTTTGCCGAAAGCAGCTTAAATTATAAGCGGCACCCTTTTGCAGGGTGCCGCTTATAATTTACAATAAAGTGTCCGGATAAAGCAGGTCCGAACTATAGCGGAAGTAACAGTATAAACTATAGTTTCCTGTTGCTTACTTACCTTCTGTCCTTTGTCTTTCGTCCAGAGTCGGCTATGCTTCCGGCATCAGGCGTACTACCAGGCCATCCAGTTCAGGAGTTACGCGCAACTGGCACGAGAGGCGGCTTGTATCGGTCACGTGTGGCAGCGATTCCAGCATAAAAGCTTCGTCGTCACTCATCTCCGGCAATTCTCCGCTTTTCAGTACCTCTACATGGCAGGTAGCGCAAATAGCCATGCCGCCACAAATGGCAGGCACGTTCAGCTCATTCGCTTTCATCACTTCCATTACCGAAAGGCCCATGTCTGTAGGTGCTTCCAGTTCTACGCGTTCACCATCCTGCGTCTCAACGGTTATCTTAATGGTATCTTCCATGTGTTTATAGTTCCTGTATACCGTTTACGGTCGTGTACTTCAGTACGAATTTCTTATCCGGGTAAATAATGTTGTAAGCGCTCTGAGCCATCAGGGCCGACTCGTGGAAGCCGCAAAGGATAAGCTTGAGCTTGCCAGGATACGTGTTAATGTCGCCGATGGCGTAAACACCGGGTACGTTGGTAGAATAGTCGAAGGTATCTACTTTAATGGCACCTTTATCCAGTTCCAGTCCCCAGTTCTCGATCGGGCCAAGTTTTGGCACCAGCCCGAACAGCGGTATAAAGTAATCTGTCTCGATGCTGTGGGGCGTGTCGTTACCTACCAGCACGGTTACCGCGTTCAGTTTGCCATTGCCATGCACATCCGTTACGTTCGATTTCAGCAGCAGCTTTATCTGCCCTTCCTCGGCCATGCTTACTACTTTCTGTGCCGACTCAGGAGCTCCTCTGAAAGTGGTACCCCGGTGCACAAGCGTCAGGTCTTCTGTCAGGCCGGCCAGGTAAATGGTCCAGTCCAGGGCAGAGTCGCCGCCGCCAGCTATCACCACGCGCTTGTTCCGGAAAGTTTCCGGGTCGCGCACCATGTAGTTCACACCTTTGCCTTCAAATGTTTCAAGGTTCTCGATGGCTGGTTTTCGTGGCTCAAAAGAACCCAGGCCGCCGGCAATTACCACTACCTTACAGGCCACTTGAGTGCCCTCTGAGGTCTCAACTATAAAGCTGCCATCTTCCTGTTTGTGCAGGTGTTCTACACGTTCGCCCAGCGTAAAAGTAGGGTGGAAGGGCTCAATTTGTTTCATCAGGTTTTCTACCAGGTCGCCGGCCAGTATGCTGGGGTAGCCCGGTATATCGTAGATCGGTTTTTTAGGGTATATCTCTGCTAACTGCCCGCCCACAATAGGCAATGCGTCAATTACGTGGCAGCGCATTTTAAGCAAGCCTGCCTCAAAAACAGCGAACAGGCCAACAGGGCCTGCGCCAACTATACATATATCTGTCGTTAACATGATTTAAAGAATTATTCATCACTCAGCAGTTGCTGATGCCGTAAAAGTAAGGTCAACCAGCCAACTTCCATAACCTTTTTCGTTTTAATTAACCCTGTAGCGGGCCTAATGTTTCGCAGGTGACGGATAGCTGTGGTTACCTGATTATAACGGCTGCAGTGGCTGGTTTCGTTCCTGAACTATAGTTTGCAGGCGCTGCGCATTAAAGGCGGCGTATCCCAGCTGGTCGTTATCAAAATACACGTACACATCCAGCCCCTGTTGCTGCCATGCCAGGCATTTGCTTGCCCACCATTGCAGGGCACTTTCGGAGTAGCTGCCGGCATACCTGGTCTCGGGGCCGTGCAGGCGCACATATACAAAATCAGCCGTTACCTCCAGCGGCGACATGTGGTACTCCAGTTCGTAAATGCAGAAGGCGGCGTTGTAATGCTGCAGCAGTTCGTACACCTGCGGCGTGTACCAGCTCGGGTGGCGGAACTCAAAAGTATACCTGTAGTAGGGCGGCAACTGGGCCAGAAAATCCCGGAGGCGGCTGGCGTTAACTTTCCAGCCCGGCGGCAGCTGGAAAAGCACTGGCCCTAGCTTGTGCTCCAGGGCGTTGGCGCTATGAAAAAAGCGGCTCAGCGGCTCCTGGGGATTCAGCAGTTTCTTCATGTGCGTGAGGTAGCGGCTGGCTTTCACGGAGAAGATAAAGTCGTTGGGCACGGCGTTGCGCCAGTTGGCAAAGGTGTCGGGCGTGGGAAGTTTGTAAAAAGAATTATTGATTTCTACG
>DATBUF010000215.1:0-2465 GCA_036516435.1 Pontibacter sp. | reverse complement strand
GCCATCTCGCTCAGAATCAGCACACCTGTCTGGTCTAGCTTGCTGGCCACATATTCCTTGCACACCAGGTTCATGCCATCGCGCATGGGGGTTACCAGCGCTACATTAGCCATCCTGTAAAAGGCAGAAAGTGTTTCGAGTGGGTACGAGCGGTAAAAATATTGGATCGGGTTCCAGTTGATGTGGCTGTACTTTCCGTTGATGCGGCCTACCAGCTCATCCACCTCCTCTTTCAGCTCTTTATACTTTTCTACAGCGTCGCGACTGGGCACTACCAGCATCACCAGTGTTACCTTGTCATGAAATTCCGGGTAGCGCTCCAGAAACATCTCGAAAGCAAGCAGCCGCTGCGGAATGCCTTTGGAATAATCCAGCCTGTCGATTGAAATGATGATGTGCTCTGTTCCGATATTCTTGCGATACTCCTTTTCCAGTTCCAGCACTTTTTCAGAGGCAGCAACTGTCTCATACTTCTCGTAGTCTATCCCCATCGGGAAGGAATCTACCAGCAGCGAACGATTACCGGTATTTATCCAGCCGTGCATGCCACCATAACCCAGGATGCGGTTCACCGAGCTCAGGAAATGACGCATATCGTCGTAGGTATGAAAACCTACCAGGTCGGAGCCCAGCATGCCTTCCAGCAACTCTTTGCGCCATGGCAGTAGCCGGAACACCTCATACGAAGGAAAAGGAATGTGCTGGAAAAAACCAATGGTACTGTCAGGCAGTTCTTTCCGGAGCATAGAGGGCAGCAGGAGCAACTGGTAATCGTGCACCCAGATCGTATCGTTCGGACCGGCATGTTTTAAGATCTCATCGCAGTATTTCTGGTTTACCTGCACATAAGCATCCCACAGGTCGTGCTCGTAAATGGCATACTGGCTGAAATAATGAAAAGATGGCCACAGCGTTTCGTTGCTGAAGCCTTCGTAAAATTCCTTTATCTCGCTTTCGGTCAGAAAAACCGGGTACATGTTGTCGTCCCGGATGTCGTTGATTACTTTTTCCTGCGTTTCCGGGTCTTCTATTACCGTACCAGGCCAGCCGATCCAGAGGTTATCCTTCTTTTTGTAAATAGAACCGAGCCCTGTAGCTAAGCCGCCTTCACTGGGCGTATACTTCAGTTCCCCATTCTTCTCCTGCAACTTAACCGGCAAACGGTTAGATACAATAATCAGTTTTGCCATTAGAAAGTAGCGTTATAAACTGGCAATTAAGCGTTAAAATTTAAGGGCAGTTAAGCCGGCAGTTACTCTATCTGTCAGGTAGCATATACCTGGCCCTGCACATGATTTTTCACTTATCTCTTACGTACTAATCTGCTTAGTGTTGGGTAAATATTAGCATTCCACTATAGTTAAGTATTCCCTGCGTCTGTGCTACGTATTTATAACGAATATCTCTGCACAGGCAGTCCTGAGCCACCTGCCAGAAACCGTAATCATAAACCACTGGGTACTATGCCTGTAGTATAGTTATAGTATTAACCTGGAGCTGCATGCATTGTTATGGCGCTGTACTTCCGGGGTATTACCACGTAAATTGTTATATTTAGTCATAAAATCTGTTGTGCAACGTTACCTCTTGTACGGGTATGCGTATCGGGTAACTTTTATACCAGCTCCTTAGCCGGAGCAAAGCAATTACTACTTACCACACATGAACTTATTTCAAGGCCTCGACCCAACACTTACAGAGTGGGTAATCATTCCTTTACTGATCTTCTCAGCCCGCATCATGGACGTTACGTTGGGCACACTGCGTATTGTTTTTATTTCGAAGGGAGATAAAATGATCGCTCCTGCGCTTGGCTTCCTGGAAGTGCTGATCTGGCTGGTAGCCATAACGCAGGTGATGCAGAACCTGAACAACGTAGCCTCTTACCTGGCATGGGCCGGCGGTTTTGCAACCGGTAACTTCCTGGGCCTGCGCATAGAGCAGAAGCTGGCTCTTGGCCAGATGGTAGTTCGGGTTATTACCGTAGACTCGGCCCAGAGTCTGATCGAGCGCCTGAAAGGGCATGGTTATCGCCTTACCTGTGTAGATGCCCGTGGCACGCGTGGTAAAGTAAACCTGCTGTTCATGATTGTGAAGCGCAAGAAGCTGGAGCACGTGCTCAATATTATCCGGGAATACAATCCACAAGCCTTTTATTCAGTAGAGGATGTACGGTCGGTTTCAGATTACGGTCTTCCGCAAAGCGAGTCCGGGCGCGGCCTCAGCTTCCTGCGCATCTTCCCGCTGCGGAAGGGAAAGTGATTTTGGGGTAATCTGAACCAGGTTGAAGGTGGATTAGCGGGCTCTTGACAAAGTTTTTTTGACAAAGGATTATTTGACAAAGGACAAAGGAGAGGCTGTAGTAGAGACTCCCTTGTATTTTATCAGGCCGTCCTTGTTTAAGGACAGGAGCTATTGGCCTTTGCTATAGTTGAAGCTATAGTTTTATAGTTGCTGCTGTACCC
>DATBUF010000214.1:0-3449 GCA_036516435.1 Pontibacter sp. | reverse complement strand
TCGTGATAGCCACCAGGATATTTTAAGTACCATTCCGTATGTCAGAAAGAGAGTTGTTTCAGTTTGAGTCTGAAGAAATCAATATAAAAGAGGTGCTGCAGAAATACCTGCGGTACTGGTACTTATTTGTAGCAGGGGTAGCTATTGCCGGAATTGTAGCCTTCGTGTACCTGCGCTATACTACACCGCAGTATCGTATCAGCAGTACCCTGCTGATAAAAGACGATAAGAAAGGTCCATCCCTGAGTGAAAATGCTGTGCTGGATGATCTCAATCTGTTTCAGACAGGCAAAAACATTGACAATGAGATCGAGATTTTAAAATCAAAAAGCCTGATGAACAGGGTGCTGCAGGAACTGGCATTGAATACTACGTACTATGTAGCCGGTCGCGTAAAAAGCACTGAGATATACGGTGCGGATATGCCTGTTAGGGTAATCGTGAGCAAACTTGATTCTGCAGCTTTTAATAAAACCATTGTTATTCAACCAAAAGACCACAATACCTACCAGATACAGGAAGAGGGAGCCACGAGTGAGCATAAATTCGGGGAGCAGGTACAGAAACCGTACGGCACGTTTACAGTAGTAGCCGGAATTGGAAATGCAGGTAAAGACAAAGAAGTAACTGTGAAGTTTCACGACATCCGGAAGGTAGCTGAATACTATAACCAGAAGCTGACAGTAGCTCCGGTTAACAAGAATGCCAGCGTGCTGAGCCTGAGCCTGACTGACCCGGTTCCGGCCAAGGGTATAGCCATCCTGAACAAGCTGGTAGAAGTATACAACAAAGAGGCCGTAGAAGACAAAAACCTGATTGCCGGTAGCACCATCCAGTTTATCGACGACCGCCTGAAGTACCTGACATCAGAGTTATCGGTAGTGGAGCAGGATGTGGAGAGCTATAAAAAGGACAACAGGGTGACAGATGTTAGCTCAGAAGCTAAACTGTACCTGGAAAAGGCAAGTGAGTACAACCGTCAATTATCAGAATGGGCCATCCAGATCGATGTATTGGAGTCTATTGAGCGTTACCTGGTAAAGCAGGACAGCCAGTATGAGCTCGTGCCAAGTACGCTAACTATTCAGGATGCCACGCTGTTGGGGCTGATCGCAAAGTTTAACGAGCTGCAACTGGAGCGCAAGCGCCTGCTACGCGTATCGCAGCCGGGTAACCCGCTGGTGCAGAACATCAATGAGCAGCTGGCTAACCTGCGCGGCAATATCCTGGAGAACCTGCGCAATATCAAGGACGGACTGGTGATTACGCGCAACAACCTGCAGGCCAGCTCGGCTCAGTTTGAATCCCGCATCAAAGAGGTTCCGAGCATTGAGAAAGACCTGATCGAGATCAAGCGCCAGCAAAGCATAAAAGAGGGCTTGTACCTGTACCTGCTGCAAAAGCGGGAAGAATCTGCACTTTCGCTTGCCGCTACCGTAGCCAACTCCCGCATCATCGACCCGGCCATTTCCGGAGACAAGCCGGTAGAGCCTAAAAAGCAACTGATCTACTTACTGGCTGTGCTGGTAGGATTGGGTATTCCGTTTGCCGGTATCTACATCAGAGAGCTGCTAAATGATAAAGTACAGACACAGCAAGATGTAAAGAAAGCTACCAGTACGCCTGTCCTGGGTGAGATTGCGCATAACGACACCTTCGAGAAACTGGTGGTAACGGAGAACAGCCGCAGCACAGTAGCTGAGCTTTTCCGCCTGATCCGTACGAATTTACAGTTTGCCACGCTGGGCAAGGAGAACAAGGTGCTGCTGGTAACTTCCAGTATGAGCGGCGAGGGTAAAACCTTCTTTAGTATTAACCTGGGGGCTAGTTTGGCGCTGACAGGTAAGCGCGTAGTGCTGGTGAACTTTGACCTGCGCAAACCACGCTTGCTGCAGGATATGGGGCTGGAGAGTGAAACAGGGGTAACGAACTACGTGATTGATGAACGCTTGAGTATTCAGGACATTCTTGTGCCTTCGCCTGAAGTAGCTGGGTTGTTTGCTATTGGCTCCGGGCCAATTCCGCCGAATCCGGCTGAACTGATGATGAGCCCGAGAGTAGCGCAGTTGCTGGCAGAGTTGCGGGAGCAGTTCGATTATGTTTTGCTGGATACTTCCCCGGCAGGTCAGGTGGCAGATGCCTTTACCTTAGCGCCGCTAAGTGATGCGAGTATGTTCATTATCCGCTATAACTACACGCTTAAATCGCAGGTGGCTATTGTAGATGATATTTACCAGAACAAGAAACTCAACCACCCGATGATCGTGCTCAACGATGCCGATATGAAGGAGGCCTATGGCTACGGGTATGGCTACACCTACGGCGAATCTGCAAAACCTTCTTTCGGGAAGATGATGAGGAAGCGAATGCGGGTGGAGGCCTAAGGCCAGCTAAAGATTTACTGAAATACAAAGTATATTAAAAACAATAAAGATGTCAGGTATAGCTGAAACAGAAAATACCAGGATTGCTGTAATTGGTCTGGGGTATGTAGGTTTACCTTTAGCCGTAGAATTTGCCAAGAAGTATAAAACTATTGGTTTTGACATTAACCAGGCAAGGGTAAATGAACTCAACCAGGGACACGACCATACACTGGAAGTAGCAGATGACAAGCTGAAGGCGGTGCTGACAGCAGACTGCACTACCGCTAAGGGGCTGTACTGCACCTACGATCTTTCGAAAATTGAAAGTTGTAACTTCTATATTATTACAGTCCCAACGCCAGTTGACAAGTACAACCGCCCTGATCTGACCCCACTATATAAAGCCAGCGAAACTGTAGGCAAGGTGCTGAAGCGCGGGGATATAGTCGTGTATGAGTCCACTGTCTACCCTGGCGTAACAGAGGAAGAATGTGTGCCGGTGCTGGAGCGCATATCAGGGCTGAAATTCAATGTAGACTTCTTTGCAGGTTACTCACCGGAGCGCATTAATCCGGGTGATAAAGAACATACAGTTGCCAAAATTCTTAAGATCACGTCCGGCTCTACACCGGAAGCGGCTGAGAAAGTAGACCAACTTTATAAGTCTGTTATTGTAGCTGGTACGCATAAGGCTACTTCTATTAAGGTAGCAGAGGCAGCGAAGGTTATCGAGAACGCACAGCGCGACATTAACATTGCTTTTGTAAATGAGCTGGCTAAGATCTTTAACCGCCTGGATATTGATACGGATGAAGTACTACAGGCCGCAGGTACAAAATGGAACTTCCTGAAGTTTAAGCCGGGACTGGTAGGGGGCCATTGCATTGGCGTTGACCCATACTACCTGGCACAGAAAGCACAGGAAGTAGGTTATCATCCGGAGATCATCCTGGCAGGTCGCAGGCTAAATGATGGCATGGGCGAGTATGTAGCGCATGAGGTGGTTAAGCTGATGGTGAAGAAAGACATTCCGGTAAAAGGAGCCAACATCCTGGTACTGGGCATTACGTTCAAAGAAAACTG
>DATBUF010000213.1:0-2776 GCA_036516435.1 Pontibacter sp. | reverse complement strand
TCATCGTAAGCAAGCCTGATATTTAGCGACATCGTATCAGGCGAGGCGATCCCTGTCAGCAGCCCATTCTCGTTATAGGTATAGTTCAGCGTATAGTTGAACCTGCTGCCAGAAGCGTGCACAAGTGTAGTGGTACTCGATGTGAGCTGGCAGGCATTGGCTGGAGTCTGGTCATTAGATGTAGAATCGGTTTCCAGGCAGCCGGTCAATATCAAGGCAAGCGCGATAAATAAAAGCAATTTTGTCTTCATACTGCAGGTCGTTCAGAGTCGAGTTATTTTTCGCTCAACCACATAAGGGCTGCTGCTTCATCAGCGAAGTTGCGGAAGTGAAACTTAATGGCCAGTTGATTTACGGCCAGGTCTGCAGTCTCGTCAATCACCAGTTCGCGGGAAGCATCTGGTGTACAAATACGTGCCAGCTTCTGCAGACGCGTCGTTTTTAGGTGCTGCACAAAATTTACAAGTACCTGCTGGTACTCATCCCGGGTAAGATCAGAGAGCGTACTAAAGCGGGAATCAACAAGCAGATGTTTGATATCGTAATGGCGCAGGGTATCTATGATTTTGCGGATAGCGTAATCGATTTCCGGCATGGTAAAACCGGTCAGATCAGGCCAGCGCATGATGAGTATATCACTTGCAACATTGTAGTTAAGCTCTATCAGTCCGTCTTTGTGCAGTTGCATGTAGTTTATAGTTGCGTCAGATCGTGCTGTAAAGATAGGTAAAAGTAGTATAGCGGGCGTCTTTTCCGGAAGCCGTATTTTGCCCATTAACATGCTGCAGAAGTGTTCCCGCCCTTTGCCAAACTCCTGTCATGTTAGTTGGTGACCTTGCAGCAATCATTTATTTATTGCTATATTAGCCTGGAGGTTATTATGCTGCTACTCTATTAGCTAATTTAAATCCGCTACACATGAAAAAAATAATTGTGCTGCTTGCAGTGCTATGCTGCACTTATAGTAGTTTGCTTGCCCGGCAACAGCCAAAACAACAAGGCACAGCTATCACAACCGTTGAGTATGTACGGGTACATATTTCTCCTTTTCTGTTGCGCAAAAATTATACAGCCCACCTTTCTTATGGCTGGGGCAACCACACCAGCGACCATATTACCGATGCATCCGGTAAGAAGATGGAATTCCCTAACCCGACGGGAGTGCTCAACTATATGGGCAGCCAGGGCTGGGAATTTGTAGCTTACATTCCAGATGATGACGGTAAGCTTTCAGACCGCGTTTTTCTGATGAAGAGGACGGCTCCAACTGCCAAACTATAGTTTACTGCTTTCATCAGCATTTACTGCCAGGTGCAGCTGTAATAAAATTAAAAAGCCACCCCGGACGCGCTGGGGTGGCTTTTGGCTTCTTACCAACTGGTAAGAGGTAATTTAGTTCTTTACTGCTTTATGACAGCCCTAGTACAGGTAGTTTAGTGCAGTTTTGTCATTAGAGTTAAAGTAGCGGTTCTGACCAGATCCGATACAAGCCAGCATCCAGGAAGTAGCGTCCGGGCCTGTTGGTGTACCTGGTATATGGATAGCTCCTACTGTAGAGGCACCTTCGTTAGCATAAGCTCCGCCGCAAGAATAGCTACGGTCCATGTAGTCGGTGTGGCGGAAGCCGATGCAATGCCCTAATTCGTGTGCCAGAATAGTAGCCAGGTAGTTCGTACCCGGGTTGCTGCCCAGGTAAGCAGAGTTTACCTGTACACGGCTGTACGGATTGCCACCTGAAGGGAAGCCTGCCGATGCTAGGTAAGAGGAACCTGCCGGTGCTGTCGTGATCAGGATGTTGTAGCCCGATGACACACGCTGAAAACGGATACGAAGGCTTTCGGCATTGTAACGTCGGATGGCCTCATCTACAGCTGCAACATAAGAAGATGGCAGGCTGCTTGATACTGCCACATTGATCGTTCGTGTAGTTGTACCAACACTTACAAGGTTACTGGTGCGGTATTGCTCTACATCCCCTACACGTAGTGCCTGTACCAGTGTGTTCCCGTTCAGGTCTGCATCGGATAGTAGGATGTCGCCTTCTACCAGGTAGCCGCCTTCCACTTTCTGAACATTTTCTTTGCTGAAGCCCATCTGCGAAATTCGGGATAGCGTCATCTCCGAAACTTCGTTTTTAGCAACAGCTGTTTCTTCTTTCTGTTCGCACGAGGTGAAGAACAGCATGGCCGCCAGTGCAGGCAGCAGGAGTAAATTTTTAATTTTCATGGTGTTTAAGGTGTTAAAGTGAACATATAATTAAAAAAGTGTAAAATCCGGCTGTAATACCGTTGGCTAAATTATAGTTCTGGCAAAAACAGTACTTGCTCCTGCCATTTACAATTCTACCAGAGCGCCGGCCCCCAACCCGGCAGATAGAAATGTATGTTCTATCAAACATATCTCACTTACTTACATTTAAAAAGGAAACTTCACTCATAAAAGTAACATCCTGATATGTAGCATTTTGACTATACTTCAGACCTGACTTCACCTTTGAAGTGCCCCTACCTGAGCGACTTTGATCCTTCAAACTTTCTGTATTATTCCGGTCTGGTAACTACAGCATATTGGCAGCATGTGCCTAAAGGCAGTTTTCTTGTGGCATCTTACATCAGTGTGATTACATCGATGTTATTCCATTGATTATCAAGCTATAGCAATCAACTCACCACGTTAAGGGAAGATTTAGAGTAAAAAGTAACATCCTAACAACAGGCATCTGGAGGCCAACTATAAATATTTTTTCAGATGAAAATGGGATTGCAATAGGACCTAA
>DATBUF010000212.1:0-3043 GCA_036516435.1 Pontibacter sp. | reverse complement strand
GCAGACAAAGTTGTATGTACCCGGAGGCGGTGCCTTAAACTCAAAGTTGACGGTCTGGCCGGGAAGTGCAAGTGGGGTGGCGGCCAGCACATGCTCGCTTGTTGGTACATAGTTGCCCGGCGACCCTACCATTGCTCCGGCCACGGCAATCTCCTCATACTTTCCCAGCGTAGTCAGCACAAAGTTATGGATCATGGTCATGCCCGTACCTTCATTCTGCAGCGAGAGCTCTACGAGTGCATCCTTCGGTATCGTGAGCGTATCCTGGTTAAAGGTCATTGTTTCGGGGGTGTTGCCCGTTGCCTGTAGTACGAGCTTTACCTTTGGCTGCAAGGTAGTATCAGGCACTTCGGTTATTGTAGCAGCAGCTGTAGTGTCCTGCAACACATTTTCAGATGTGCCTGCCTCCTGTGGTGTATCAGTTCCACAGGAAGCTATGGTAAAGGCAAGCACTACTACTGCAACATGCGTCTTTATTCTCATACATTCTCTCCCGGGTTATCGCCGAAGAACTCCTTCGCCAGCTTCTTGTCGTGGCCGTAAATGTCTTCTCTGAAGTGTATGTTTCCGCCATCATCCACCCAACTGGTGAAATAAACCAGGTACACCTGCACCTTTTTAGGAAGCGTTACCCAGGTTTCTTCTCCTCCGTTCATCGTTTCGCGAATGCGCTGTTCGTTCCATTCAGGCATATCCTGCAGCAGGTATTTGGCTAACTCCACTGGCTTCTCCAGGCGCACACACCCATGGCTGAAACCACGCTCAGTCTGGTTAAAGAGCGCATCAGAAGGAGTATCATGCAAGTACACATTGTATTGGTTGGGGAACAGGAACTTGATAGAACCAAGTGAGTTTTTAGGCCCCGGACGCTGGCGCACCATGTACGGAAAGTTCTTCTCCGTGACGCTTGCCCAGTCTATACTTTCCGGCGATACAGGCTGCGGGTTCTTCTCTTTTGTTACAATTTCCATGTTGTTACGGTCGAGGTAACCGGGGTTACGAAGCATGGCAGATTTTACCTCCTTCTCCACAATGCTGTTTGGCACGTTCCAGTAAGGCGCCAGCACAACGTACTCCAGCTTTTCGCTGAAGATAGGTGTCGAGCTCAGCTCCTTGCCCACAATCACACGCATCTCAAAAACACTTTTGTAAGCTCTTTCCGCTTCCGGGTCGTTGTTAGGGTCTTCGTAGATGTAAAGCTTATATTCCGGTATGTTCACCCAGATAAATTTCTGGTCGAGGCTTTTGGGCACTAATCGCTTTGGTATCCAGCGCCACCGCTCCATGTTCATCATGATCTGCTCGATGCGGTCTTCTATCGGCACGTTCATGGTGCGCAGGGTATTACCTCCCACTTTTCCATCCTGGTCCAGGCCGTGCAGTAACTGGAACTGCTTTACCTGTTTCTCGAGGTTCTCATCAAAAAGGCGCATTCGCGGATCATTGGCGTTAATGGTCTGGCCGGGGTTCAGACGTTTACGAAGCTGCACAACTACAGCAGCCGTATCGCCTTTCTGCAACGTTTTGCGTTTACCCAGCTCAATCTTAGGCCAGCCCCCCTTATCCCGCAGGGCCCGGTACTCCTTCAGTTTTTCACGCAGGTCGGTATAGCCTTTGTGCAGTGCCTCAAACTCATAGTACGGGTAGGTACTTTCGCGCTCCCGAAGTATAGTTTGCAGGGCCTTGTGCAGTTTTATTTTATTCTTCTTCACATTCCACTCAATGGCGCTTACCTCGTTCGGATTCACGCGACCACGGTAGAAATCAGATGCATAGTTAAAGTAGGAGGCTGTCAGAGCTATGTCTATTTCCTCCTGCAGTTCCAGGCGGGTAGAGTCACTGCCTTTCATTTTATTGTAGCGGGCAATCATGCCGGGCAGGTCCACTATTTTATACTTCTTCGGATCAAGTCCTTCTTTAGAGGCATTGTCTACGGTATTCAGAAACGTCTCTGCCTCCGGCACCAGTTTATTGTCGCGGAACCAGGCCAAACTATAGTCGCGTTCGCCATAGAACAGGTACATCAGGTCGGCATGCTCTTTAAACTGAGGCTCTTTGCTAATGTAACTCTTGATAGAGAGGCTGTCGGTGGTAGTTTGTGGCAATTCTTTAATACCAAGTAGCTCGCCAATGCCTTTCCCCTGCCCCTCTTTACCGGATTTGTTGCATGAAGTGAACAGCACCAGCAGCAGAAACGGAAGCAGGTACAAACAGAATTTATTTTGAGAAGGGTTCATGTTGCTCTTTTTTAGAAACAGATTGCTGTGAAAGACCCGCGCATGCACGAATCTAATCCAAACACAATCTTAGTTATATACAATTTATATCGCTATATAAGATTATCTGATAGCATTCCACCTTTATGTACTTCAACTTTAAGTAAAAAGTTATGCTTACCGGAACAGGCATTACAGCAGAGACAAACCACCTGCTGCCATCACCCAACAGATATGAGAAGGTTTTTGTAGTATAGTTGAAATCCTTAACTTACCCTTAAAAGTACTTCGCTACGTATGAACCCTTATCAGAAATATTTATTGGGATTAGGATTGGCCGGAAGCCTTTACCTACCCGCCTGCACCACAAACACTACTACACACAACGAAACTATGACCACAGCACAACAGGCACAAAGTCAGCAGTCGGAGGACGTACACAGCTATGCAGAACCTACAAAGGCGGTAGCACAACACCTCGACCTGAACATAGCCGTTAACTTTGATTCTAAAACGATAAGCGGTACTGCCAGCTACGACATCGACAACCTGGCCAAAGGCACAGAGATTGTTTTTGACACACGCGGCCTCCAGATTGAAAAAGTAACGCTCGGTGATAACCAGGAGGAGACCACTTTCCGGCTGGGTGATGCCGATAAGTTTCTGGGGCAACCACTCTACATCACTATAAAACCTGAGACAAAACGCGTTAACATCCAGTACAAAACCTCGCCGGATGCGGCAGCACTGCAATGGCTGAACCCGCAGCAGACTGCCGGTAAAGTACACCCGTTCCTGTTCACGCAGTCGCAGGCTATACTTGCCCG
>DATBUF010000211.1:0-2684 GCA_036516435.1 Pontibacter sp. | reverse complement strand
CCTTTTACTTTGTTGATGATCTCGTTGGATACATCAGCCAGGAATTCATACGGTAAGCGGCTCCAGTCGGCGGTCATGCCATCGATACTTGTAACGGCGCGTAACGCTACCACGTTTTCATAGGTGCGTTCATCTCCCATCACACCCACCGATTGCAGCGGCGTTAAAATTGCACCTGCCTGCCACACTTCATCATACAAACCGGATTTTTTCAGGTTGCTGATAAAGATATGATCTACCTGCTGCAAAATGTGTACCTTCTCTGGCGTTATATCTCCTAAAATACGGATAGCAAGTCCGGGACCAGGGAATGGGTGCCGGCCAAGTATCGCATCATCTAATTTCAGGGTTTTACCAACCAGGCGAACTTCGTCCTTGAACAATGTTTTAAGGGGCTCCACAACTTTGAGCTTCATAAAGTCTGGAAGGCCGCCTACGTTGTGGTGCGATTTTATAGTTGCCGAAGGGCCTTTTACGCTCAGTGATTCGATCACATCCGGGTAAATGGTACCTTGTGCCAGCCACTTTACATCTTCTATTTTGTGCGCTTCCTCGTCAAAGACCTCGATGAACACACGCCCGATTGCTTTGCGTTTGGCTTCAGGGTCTGTCAGGCCGGCAAGTGCTGCATAAAACTTAGCCTTTGCATCTACACCTTTCACGTTCAGCCCCATGTGCTTGTAAGAGTCCAGTACGTTCTCAAACTCATCTTTGCGCAGCAGGCCGTTGTCTACAAATATGCAGTACAGGTTCTTGCCGATCGCCTGGTGTATCAGCATGGCGGCCACGCTAGAGTCTACACCACCAGAAAGGCCAAGTACCACTTTATCGTTGCCCAGCTGCTGCTGCAGTTCTGCAACTGTTGCATCTACAAACTGTTCTGAGGTCCAGTCTTGCTGGCAACCGCAGATATGAACTACAAAGTTACGGAGCAGGGTTTTGCCTTCCTCAGAGTGCGTTACCTCGGGGTGGAACTGAATGCCGTAGGTTTCCTGATCGCGGAGTTTATAGGCCGCCACACGTACGGTTTCGGTGCTGGCTATAATCTCAAAGTTATCCGGAACCTCCTTAATGGTATCGCCGTGCGACATCCAAACTACAGAACCTGCTGTGAGTTCTTTCATGAGCCGGTTAGCCGTGTGCAGCTCCGATAAACGGGCGCGGCCGTACTCCCGGATGGTGGAAGGTGTTACTTCCCCTTTGTGCTCGTACGCAATAAGCTGCGCACCATAGCATACACCCAGCACCGGCAATTTACCTAGGTATTGCTCTAAAGCTATAGTTGGGTGATCAGCATCCCGGACAGAGCAGGGGCTACCTGAAAGGATGATTCCTTTTACTTCTTCTGTGAGGGCAGGGATGTTGTTGTAAGGGTAGATTTCACAGTACACATTAAGCTCGCGAACCCGTCTTGCAATGAGCTGGGTATATTGGGAGCCGAAGTCGAGGATGAGAATTTTTTCTGGCATGCGCAAAGGTAAGGCGCTTTTATAGTAATTGCCAATACTTTTAAAGATATGTGCTTCCAGCTCTATCACAATCTACCTGAATGGTTCATCCGCATTGCCGGGAGATATGGAAGCAGACTACAACAGAGGTCGACTATGCTGCCTCGGCACATAATGCGCTTACAGTAATAGTTCATGTTCGCTACATACTTTCATTCAGCTCTGCCTGGTGGAGCAAGTGGTTGAGATATTTAAAGTTTGGGATTTAGTAGTCTCGAACACAATGTACTTCTCCTCGAATTCCGGCAATGTACAGCAAGCCAATACACTAAAAGGAGTTTCAGAAGCGCAGGTCAGCCGCTTTTACTCTCATCAATAGGTTAGTTTATAGACAAAAAAGGTGCATTTGTCGTACAGTTTATATAGTAGCTTGCAAAACATGGTACTGTGCACTACATTGGCGATGTTATTCGTCTGTTCTACCAAGTTGCCGAAAAGCATTTCCGCTCTGGGTCAGGTAACTATACCGGCAGCGAAATGGTCTGCCCTGTAAGACATTGGACTTCAAGTGGTAGGGAATAAGCAAAATTACAGCTAACAAAATAAACCTATGACACTACAAATTACCAACATTACCAAAACATACCCCAATGGAGTGCAGGCACTCCGGGATATTACGCTCACTATTCCAAATGGCATGTATGGCCTGCTGGGGCCGAACGGAGCTGGCAAGTCTACATTGATGCGGATTCTGGCAACTTTACAGGAGCCGGATACAGGAAGTATCTATCTGGACAGAATGGATATGTTGAACCGGCAAGAGGAAGTGCGCCAGACATTGGGGTATCTGCCACAGGAGTTTGGACTCTATCCGAACGCTAGAGCGGAAGATTTGCTCGATTATTTTGCAGTGCTCAAAGGCATCACCAACCGGGCTGCCAGAAAAGAAGTGGTAGAAGCTTTACTGAAACAAACTAACCTTTGGGACAAGCGCAGGCAGAAACTGGGCGGCTACTCGGGTGGCATGAAGCAGCGCTTTGGCGTAGCAGTTGCCCTATTAGGAAATCCGAAGCTAATGATTGTGGATGAACCTACGGCAGGATTGGACCCGGCAGAACGGGTACGTTTTCTTAACCTTTTAAGCGAGCTGGGTGAGAATAGTATCGTGATTCTATCAACGCATATAGTTGAAGATGTGAGCGAGCTTTGCACCCGAATGGCAATCATTAACAAAGG
>DATBUF010000210.1:0-6095 GCA_036516435.1 Pontibacter sp. | reverse complement strand
AGGGCATTTGCCTATCCATTTGGCCGACTGCGCACCACAGTTCTGACAGAAGTAAGATGTTTTTATTTTAGCCATGAATGTTGTTCGTAGTTGTATATTGCTTGTTCCCGGGAGGAGTTTCCCGCCTCTTTAAAACAATTCTCAGGTGTAAAACGGTCCTTAGCGCCACCTGAAAAAGTAGTTTTTAGCGCTCAGCTTCTACGGGTACTTCTCTGAAATATACCCTGAAAGTAGTGCCCTTGTCGTGCTCGCTCTCTACTTCAATTCTACCGCCGTTGTTCTCGATGATGCGCTTTACAATATACAACCCGATACCGGTTCCCTCCACGTGCTTGTGCAGCCGCTTAAACATACTGAATAGTTTGTGCTGCTGCTCTTTCCGGATTCCGAGCCCGTTATCAGCTATTTCTAAAACTACAAAATCGTTTTTGCGGTAGGTGCTTACTTTTACGCTAGGTGCCCGCTCCTCTGACCTGTATTTAACAGCATTGGATACAAGGTTATACATAATGCTGCGCAGGTTTTTGCGTGCGTAGAGTATAGCTTCCACCTCAAAGTTAGTCTCTATATGGGCACCTGTTTCGTTTATCAGGCCCTTGATATCAACTATAACATCTTTTAAGATCTGCCCGAACTTGAGTGGCTCTACTTTAGACTGTAGTTCCTTCTGCACCTTTGTGATCTCGGTAAGGTCAGCTATAGTTCCTTTCAGCTTGTCAATAGACTGCGACACCATATCCAGCACCTGCTCATCTTCTCCTTCCAGCTTGCCCTGCAAAATGTCGCGCAGCAAGGTTACCAGGCCCTCCATGTTGGCAATCGGCGATTTAAGGTCGTGGGAAGCGGTGTACACAAAATTGTCGAGGTCGCTGTTGATGCGGAGCAGTTCTTCGTTTTTATCGCTTAGCTTCTCGTTTATAGTCAGCAGTTCTGTGCGGGCTTTCACCAGTTCTGTTACATCTATCGCAAAAACCAGCACAGCTTCTACCTGCCCTTTGCTATCCATCAGGGGCTGGTATACCAGGTTAAAGTAGATCAGGTCTGCTTCTTTGGTGCTCTCAACCTCAATAAAGGCCGGTATTTCCCTGCCTACAAAGGCTTTGCCTGTAGTAAACACCTCTTCCAACTTGTTAAAATAACCTTCTCCTTCACTCTCGGTGTGCGCCTCGTAAATAGTTTTACCTATCAGCGGACGGTTGCCATACAGCCTGCGGAAAGGTGGGTTAGCGAGCACGTACTGGTAGTCGGGGGCGCGTACCAGCCCAACCAGTGCCGGAACCTCCAGGAAGAGCTTCTGCAACAGCTCAGCGTTCTGCTTTATCTTGCGCTCGGCTTCTTTTATTTCAGTAATGTCGATAATAGAACTGATGTGACCCAGGAACTCGCCACTAGCACCGAACCGGGGCGTATTGGTTGCTACCACGCTACGGTATACCCCATCGCGGCGCAGCACGCGGTACTCTGAGCGGAAAGGAGCCTTTTCTTCTATTGCTTTACTGTATGTTCTCTCAAAGTTCTCTCTATCATCAGGGTGTACAATGCTATCCCAGCCATTGCGCACTACCTCTTCAAAAGACATACCTACAAAGTCGGTCCATTGCTTGTTTACATACAGGACCTGTTTGTAATTGTCTGTAATCCGGATCATTACGGGCGCATTGTCAGCCATTGTTCTGAACCGGGCCTCGCTTTCTATAATGGTTTGTTGGGCGCGTTTTTCTTCTGTTATATCCCGCACCTCAATTATCGTAAAGATGGGGAGACCGTTCTCCATAATGGGCCTGGCCGCCACTGTTACGTCGAAGAAGGTGCCATCTTTCCGGATGAACACATCTTCGTGGGCACGCATGCTGTTATTAGTTGGCAGAGCTCTGTCTATGGGGCATTCCAGCAGCGGATACGGGGTACCATCAGGGTGTGTATGATGGATCATGTTGTGCAGCGGCTGCTTCGAAATTTCCTCAAACGTATAGCCAGTCATTTCTTCAGCGGCTGGGTTCATGAAAGTGCAATAGCCGTTTGCATCCATTATAAAGAGGGCGGCTGTAGCATTATCGGTTATAGTTTGTTTGAGGCGGTTAGAGCGTCGGGTACTCGAAAGCGACCAGATAATGAAGAACATCAGGAAGCTGATGATGCTGCCCCCCAGCAATATAAAGTAAGGCAGACCGGCATCGGAGGTTTGCTCAAAAGCCGGTTTAGCCGTGCAGTGCACGCGCCAGGTATGGTTACCCACCGTAATGGTGTTGGTTTTGCTGAGGCGCTGCTTCGAGGTTCTGGTTGCATACAGCACTGTATCAGAACTATACAGCAACGACTCCCTGTTCATGTCTGAGCCATCGTATACTTCAATATCAATGTCTGTAAAGTCGTCGCTGAGTACAGCGCGCATAAAGTCTTTGGCTCTGAAAGGGCTGTACACAAAGCCCCTGATAAGGTATTGCCTATCTTTTATAGACTCCGGGTCTGCATTGTTGCGGTACACAGGCAGGTAGATCAGAAAGCCCGACTGCTCATCTTTACCGGTTTCCTGCACTAACCGCACTTTACCGGACATGGCCGGTTGCTTGGTATCGCGGGCAATGCGCATGGCCGATTGCCGTATGGGCTCACTGAACATGTCGTAGCCAAAGGCCCGCAAGTTACGCCCCGTAAAAGGCTCCAGGTAAAGGATAGAGGTATAAGCGGCACGTTCGCCCTCGGGATGCACGTTATAGGACGGGTAGCCTTCTGCCCTGATGCGTTTAACATGCTCCTCCAGCTCATCAGGCCGGATATACTGGGTATAGCCCACACCCTGTATGCCAGGGTAGTTCTCTTCAAGATTCAGGTTTTTATAGTAGGCTGTCCAGGCATGCCGCTCTACTGTATCAGAGGCTACGAAAAGTGCACGGGCACCAATCAGCACCTGAATGTAGTCTGATAAACGCACCTTTAACGCTTCGGTCGCCAGGTTGGCACGTATTTCAAATATCTTGCTGCTTCTCTCTGCAGCTTTGTTCTTTGTTTCGGAATAAAGAAATATCGTTAAAAGAAAGATGAGCAGAAAAGAGGAGACAGCTACTAAATGGTCCTGAATAAAAGAAACGATCTTCGCAAATCTCATATGCCGGAGGTTAAGGGCTGCTACAATGCTGCAGCTGGTTAGGTTACAGCTCAGCTAACATGGTGCATCGTATAGCCAAATATACAAAAAACCTATCGTTCGCCAAGTTGTATATTTTAAAGTGTCTTAGTTTTTAGTGCGGCAGTGGCTGCACACCGGATTGCAGAATATGTGTAAAACAAGTAACTTGATTACCTGTAACTATAACGTAATCTTTTGCCATGAAACCTATCCAACAATGGTTCTACGAGTACGGGCAAAGTCATCAGAACCAGACAAATAAACTTATCCACTGGATCTGTGTGCCGCTTATTTTCTTCAGCATTATCGGGCTGCTGGCTAGCATCCCGTGTGAGCCGCTAAAAATGCTTTTTGCCCCGCAGCTGCGCCCGTTTGTGCACATAGGTACTATCGTTATACTGGCAGGGTTGCTCTTTTACCTGCGCCTGTCGGGCACTATGTTTCTGGGGATGGCTATAGTTTGTGCAGCTGTACTCTGGCTGGTATACCTGGCCGATACGCAAACAGATGCACCTTTATGGTTGATCTCTATAGTTGTTTTTGTACTTGCCTGGGTCGGGCAGTTCTATGGGCATAAAGTAGAAGGTAAGAAGCCTTCGTTCCTCAAAGATCTGCAGTTCCTGCTGATTGGCCCGGCATGGCTGCTTGGTTTGATCTACCGGAAATTGGGCATACCCTATTAACTGTTACCTTTGCAGAAAATACCTGAATATGCTTGAGATTCTGCGAAGCCTGTTACTCAGCTTCTTTGCTGTGGCTGTGTTGTTACCGGTAGTACGATTCGCTATGCGCCGTATGTCGGAGGGAAGCCCGGAAGACACACTTACCCCAAATGAGTTAAAATACCTGCAGAAGCAGGAGTGGAAACTAACCTGGGCCTATTTCTTTTTTGCCTGTGTGCTGGCTGTGTTCAGTGCGGGTGTGCTCGCAATGGTTTCCAGTATCATCCATTCGGCTTCCAGAGATTTCCTGCACCTGCTCACGCCCAACTTTTCGGCACTTTTTGCACCCGGCCTGCTACTGGGTTTAACGCTGGCCGTAATACCGCTCCGGCTCGCGCAGTCATCTTTTCTGGGTCATGATTACGCGCTGTATAAAACTTACCTGCAACAGGCGGAAGGGAGAAACTCCATGCGCTTGTGGCGTATCCTGTTTATAGTGATGCTGGTACTTTCAGGCATACTCATCAGCTTTGCGATGCGGTGGCATGTAGCCATTGGCACTGACCAGATTAAAGTTACAAACCTGCTCTCGGAAGTCCGTACCTACCCTATGAGCGCCATAAACAAGATTGAGTACCTGGGTGGTGAGGGCGAGTACCTCATTACTTTCAACGATAATACAAACATCAATACAACTTACCTGAAACCTGTGCAGCTGGAGATGATTGCGCTGCTATCTGAGAAATCCGGGAAGAAAGTAGTGCGGTAGAGGTGTAGGGTGCTGTAGTTGCTACTGCCTTGTTCTATAGTTGGCTATAGTTGTGGATTTGC
Source organism: Pontibacter sp. (assembly GCA_036516435.1). Taxonomy (GTDB): domain Bacteria; phylum Bacteroidota; class Bacteroidia; order Cytophagales; family Hymenobacteraceae; genus Pontibacter. The sequence goes on along the minus strand of DATBUF010000210.1, from coordinate 1,475 downwards.
CACAAGCCTGTTGTTTTATAGCATCATGTATTCCTGGGAGCTTTACTTGCCTATAGTTGTCATAGTTAGCTTTGGTGCCCTCACGGCCGGGAGGCCCCGTCTTTGGGCATCGCGCTGCGCGAATCTCTTTTGCTCCTGCGTCGCAATGCCTAACGGCACCAGATATTCACAAGGCGCTCAACCCAAAGACTGCAAACATTTCGATAGTTGATGCTATAGTTATGGAGAGAAGCTATAGTTGTATCGCTTTTCTCGTGGTAGTAGTTCCGTAGGGACAGGTCGCGACCTGTCCGCTCTAGGTCTGTAACTATAAAACTATAGCTGCAACTATAGCAATGGCTGAAGTTTATTGCTGGCGCGGGTTTGTAACCCGTGTCTATCCATGATGTTGAGTTTGTAACTCAACTGGCCCAGAGGGTCAAACTATAGCTAAAGGTCTTTTCTTCAGGGTGACAGGGAGCGGCCGTAACTATAGCAAAGGCTTAACCCTGAAAATCTGCTAATCCTGAAAATCCTGATTCTGACAAAAGACGCTGATGGGTAAACTGTAGCTATAGCTCTCAACTATAGCAGTAGCAGCAATTCCCCTCTTGGGAGGGGTAGGGGTGGGTTATACCAGCCTCAACTATAACTATAGCCTAATCCTTAAAATCTGTTTAATCCCTCTAATTACTGGTTCAGACAAACTATAGCCGCATCCTGAAAACTGCTGAACCTCCTAGACGCTATAGTTACCCCCGCATAAAAGCCTGGTCTGGTACTTTACCCGAGCAGGAACTATCCTATCAGATGTTCTAAGTTTCTATCTTTGCGGCAAATCCGGAACACATAAAATGAGATCTAGTTTACTGATACTTACATTGCTGTGGAGCTTAGCAGCTGTGGCACAGAAGAAGGCTGTTACTGTAACGGAGCAAACTATAAACTTACCGCCTGCAGGGCAGGAGCAGGTACTATACTATGGCTTTCAGAAAGGCGATGTGGTACTGTTGCAGGTAGAACCGGAAAAATCCGGGCAAACTATAAATCTCGAAGTACAGGAATATACTTCCGGTGCCGTGGTATTCAATGCGCAGCAACTAAAGAGGATAAAGGATCTGAAACTGGCAGTGCCACAAAAGCTGATCTACAGGTTTATAGTTTCAGGCTCTTCCGATAAAGCCATACCCGCGCGCTTCAGCATAAAACGCCTGCCCGGGAAAGAAGAAACACGCCACTTCAATTCTAATATTACCTGGAAAACTATAGCCGACACTACCTGGGCTACTACCACCGAGAAAGTATTAGTTAAAGGCGAACTCACTCCTGTTACGCTCACGGACAAGACATTCCGGGTAGCCTCGATGGCGAACCTGAACCCGAGCCGCATAGCAGTACCTTTCAAATTGCCGGAAAACACGGTGCACTGGGTATACTGGGTGGGAGTAGGGCAACAGTCTGTCGAGGACCTGAAGAACATGACCAAACTGGTTACC